>NZ_BLRL01000003.1:300000-518640 GCF_015082335.1 Moritella sp. F3
TGTTTTAAAATAGGGGATGATCCGCCACCATAATAATTTCTGATATCTTGGTTTTTTTTCGTCACATTACTAGGAATTTAGGGGTTGTGATGGTATAAATAAGTCAAACCTTAGGTTTAATACGTAGTTTAATTACAAGCAGATAGGGAATACCATGTTTGAGAAAATCGTTACAGCAGCAGCAGACCCAATTTTAGGTTTAACGGAAGCATTCGCTAAAGATCCTCGCGCCGAAAAAATCAATTTAGGTGTAGGTATTTATAAAGATGAAACGGGTCAAACGCCTATCCTAAAATCAGTTAAATTAGCAGAACAAAAGCTGATTAATGAAGAAAAAAGTAAAAGTTACTTGAGTATTGAAGGCCATAAAGCATATGCGTCTGCAGTACAAAAACTATTATTTGGTACAGATAGCGAAGTTGTAACATCACAGCGTGCAATTACAGCACAAGCACCGGGTGGTACAGGTGCTTTACGTACAGCTGCCGATTTTATCAAAAGTCATTTAACCAGTGATCGTATTTGGGTAAGTAACCCAACATGGGCGAATCACGGCAATGTATTTAATACTGCGGGTCTAGAAGTTAAGCAATATGCTTATTATGACGCAGAAACGCGCGGCTTAGATTTTAATGCCATGTTAGCATCTTTAGCTGAAGCTGAAGCGGGTGATGTGGTTCTGTTCCACGGTTGCTGTCATAACCCAACAGGTATTGATCCAACATTGGAACAGTGGACTACACTTGCGCAATTGTGTGCGAACAAAAAATTATTACCACTGTTTGATTTTGCATACCAAGGTTTTGCTACAGGTGTAGAAGAAGATGCAGCAGGTCTGCGTGTATTCGCACAGCATTGCGAAGAATTATTAGTTGCTAACTCATTCTCTAAAAACTTTGGTTTATATAATGAACGTGTTGGTGGTTTAACGCTAGTAGCGAAAGATCAAGATGTTGCAACGGCAGCATTTAGCCAGATCAAATCAGGTATTCGCGCTAACTATTCAAACCCACCTGCACATGGCGCAGCAGTTGTGGCTATTATCCTTGATAATGAAGAATTACGTAACCAGTGGGTTGCAGAAGTGGCTGAAATGCGCGTACGTATTCACGAAATGCGTGAGCTATTTGTATCGACACTGGCTGATATGGGGGTGACTGGCGACTATAGCTTTATTACCCGTCAAAACGGTATGTTCTCATTCTCAGGTCTGACGAAAGAACAAGTGGCTACATTGAAAGATGAGCACGCTGTTTATATCGTTGGTTCTGGCCGTATCAGTGTTGCTGGTATGACTAAAAACAACATGCAGCCTTTATGTAAAGCGCTTGCTGCGGTACTTTAATATCTATACATGACGAATAAATAATTTGCGGTGCTGTATTGCACTGTAAAGATAATGATTAAATGAGTGCTTCGGCGCTCATTTTTAGTTTCAGGGTATTAACTTTTTGTAATTTTGTAATTGTAGGCGTCGCCGCGCATTCAATATCGAGGTGATAGTAAATAACGTTAAATCTCGGTGGAATAGGGTTAATGATGTCAAGTAATGCTTATATAAGTAATTTATTCTTGATATTTATCTATAATGATGCGGTTTGTATCAATAAATCCCTTATATTTTAAATTAAAAGTTGTACCTAGATCACAAAACGTGTAAATTGCCGAAATCTTTGTAATCTTGAGGCAAAAATGAGTAATAAACCACTTCAAATCCTATTAGCTGGTATCGGCATAAACTTAACAATTGGCATCTTATACGCATGGGGTGTTTTCACTGTACCGCTAGCTGAAGCGTTAAACGTAGATGCTACAGATGTAAAATCACCATACAAAATTGCTGTTTTCACATTTGCTACTTGTTTACTTATTGCTGGTATTTTACAAGACAAGATCGGTCCTAAAAAAGTGACTATGCTTGGTGTTACTCTAGTAGGTCTTGGCCTTATTGCTTCAGGTTACACAACGACGTTAACGCAACTTGAATTTACCTTTGGTGGTATTGTTGGTGCTGGTATCGGTTTCGCATACGCATGTATTAGCCCAAGTGCTATGAAATGGTGGCCTAAAGGTAAAAAAGGTTTAGTAAGTGGTCTAACTGCTGGTGGTTTCGGACTTGCGTCTGTTTACCTAGCTCCACTATCTACAAGCCTTATTGAAAGCTATGGTATCTATGATACATTCAAAATATTAGGTGCTGGTCTTCTAGCGATTGCTATCCCATTAGCATCATTGCTTGTTGCGCCACCTGCTGGTTATGTTGCTGATGCATCTGAAGCGAAAGCGACAGCGTCAAGCGATGACATTAACCTGACTTGGCAACAAATGCTGAAAACGCGTCAATTTTACCAGTTATGGGTAATGTTTATGGTTTCAGCAGCTGCAGGTATCATGCTTATTGGTTCTGTTGGTAACATCAGCCAATCAATTGGCCTAACACCTGAGCAAATCGCATTCAGTGTTGTATTACTGGCTATCTTTAACACTGGTGGTCGTGTTGTTGGTGGTTTAGTTTCTGATAAGATTGGTCGTGTTAATACACTTGCTTTAGTGTTCATGATGCAAGCGGCTAACATGGCGTTCTTCACGACAATCACAACGCAAATCCCACTAATGATTGCGATTGCAGTTGGTGCGATGTCGTACGGTGCACTACTAAGTGTATTCCCTACGATCACTGCTGATAACTACGGTCTAAAAACTTACGGCACTAACTTCGGTATCCTTTATTCTTCATGGGGTGTATCTGGTTTCTTCGGTGGTTTCTTAGCAACGGTTGCAGGTTCAACTAACAATACTTATTTTGCTTTCGCAGCACTATTAGTACTCGTTACTGTTATTGCATTCTTTACTAAACCAGTAGATAAAGCTGCTGTATTAGCAAAAGAAGCAGGTAAATTAAAAGCCGCTAAAGCTTAATCATTAGCGCTTCATAATTTGTGTTAAAGGGATAGTTTAAGCAATTAACTATCCCTTTTTGTTAGAAGTGTACATTGCCGCCGATGGTGAAGTATTTTAAATCGGCTTGAATCACGGTATAACCTGCTTCTATCGTGAAGGCATCGCCGAGTTCAATGCCGAATGCTATCCCACCTGAAAACCCATCTTCCTCCCATTTCTGGGTATCTGTTTTTAATGTTTCTTCCAAATAGCCTGCTCTTAATTTGGCATAATATTGACCGGAAGTTCGATAGGCTGCATAAATAGCGTAAGACTCATATTCAGCATCCTTATTGCCAGCATCCATATCAACAAATGTTCCTTCGAATTCCAAACCAAAGCCACTTTTTTGAATACCCACAAGGAAGGTGGCAGGTACTTTCGGATCGAGTTCGTCAAAGGCGGTGTATATATAACCGGTTTTTGCACCGAGGTAAAAATCGACATCACCTGATGTTTTATCCTTGGCAATGGCGGGTGTTATTGCTATCGCACTGAGTGATAAAATGAGCGGGAGTAATTTATTCATCATTGATTCCTTGCTTATGTGAACTATGTCGTGTTTTTTTAATCATAGTCTTAACAGCTGATTTAGCTATGATTTGAACTAATTATCATTCTGATACCTAACTAGTAGCGCTATTTTAGTGATATCAATTAACTGTGTTTGAGGGATGCGAACAGATCTCGTAATGAATAATATAGTTTTTGCGATATAACCATTGGCGATTTCATTTGAACGTAGTTGAAGTGGCGTTAATTGTATTTATGGCATAATTTTCAGCTGAAATGAGTTTATAAATAAGGCTTTTAAATGCTGATTTAAAAGTATTATTTTGTATTTTATAAAATCATCATACGTTACAACCTAATTTCGATGGGTGCTGATTTACTGTGGTATGATCCGTATTGAGTAATAGATTAAATAAGTTGTTGTTTAATGAATAAATGACAACGAGAGGTGCTTGTGAGTAAAAAAATAAAAAGCGATAAGACTAAAAACCGCAAACGTTTATGGTTGACGTTATTGCTTATTCCGGTGCTGGTCGGCATCGCGGTGATGATTTATTTAGATGTGATTATTCGTACTACTTATGATGAAAATAAGTGGGCGGTACCATCGACGGTTTATGCGCGTCCCCTTGAATTATATGAAGGTGCTGCGCTAACAGTTAAAGATTTACAGACTGAACTTAGCTTATTAGGCTATAAATTTGTCGACTATCCGGCAAAACCAGGACAAGCAAATATACAAGGTGAACAAGTTCACCTTTATACGCCAGGCTTTCAATTTAGTGATGGCCTAGAGCCTCCGCGCAATGTCTTACTAACAGTGAAAAGTGGCTCAGTTGTAAAACTGGAGAGTGATGATAATGCTTCATTATTACGCTTGGAACCTGTTGTTATTGGTGGTATTTATCCTGCACATAATGAAGACCGATTATTAGTACAGTTATCCGAAGTGCCAGAATCGTTACAAGCTATGTTGGTTGCGGTTGAAGATGACAGTTTTTATGATCATCATGGCATTTCTGTACGTGGTATTGCGCGAGCATTAATTGCTAATATCAAACAAGGCGGCATATCTCAAGGCGCATCAACGCTGACTCAACAATTGGTTAAAAATTATTACTTAACTTCTGAACGGACTTTAAGTCGTAAAGCGCAAGAAGCACTCATGGCGCTCCTGCTGGAATTGCACTTTAGTAAAGATGCTATTTTACAAGGTTATATAAATGAAATTTACCTGGGTCAAGATGGTCCTCGTGCTATCCATGGTTTCGGTTTAGCCAGCCAATATTATTTTAAAACACCCCTTGCAGAGTTAGCGCTCGATAAACAGGCGTTATTGGTTGCTTTAGTGCGTGGTGCGAGTTATTACAACCCATGGCGAAACCCCGAGCGGGCACTTAAACGTCGAGATTTGGTGTTAGATATTGCGGTGCGTGAAGGGCGCTTAGATGCTGAGCTCGCTGCGGCGGCTAAAGCACAGCCATTAGGTATGGGCGAACAAACGGCGAGTAGCACCAAGCGTTTTCCTGCCTATCTCGATTTGGTACGCCGTCAATTACAGCGTGATTATAAAGTCGAGGATTTAAGTGAAAATGGACTGTCTATTTTTACTCACTTTGATCCGCTAGTGCAAAGCAGTGCTGAATTAAGTTTAACCAAATCGATTGCTCGACATAAACGTGATGGTTTAACTGCTAAACTAGAAGGTGCCGTTGTTATCACTCGGCCAAATACTGGGGCTGTTATTGCTATCGTTGGTGGCGCTAATACGCGGTTTGCTGGTTTTAACCGAGCAATTGATGCAAGACGTCAAGTTGGCTCGTTAATAAAGCCTGCTGTCTATTTGACGGCTTTAGAGCAACCGGATAAATATAACTTAGCGACAGTGATCAGCGATGACGAGTATAATCTACCGTTGCCGAATGGCGATGTTTGGTCACCGAAAAATTATGATAAAAAAGACCACGGTGATGTGCTGTTATATAGTGCGCTCGCGAAATCTTATAATCAATCGACTGCGCGTTTAGGTAATGAAATTGGTTTAGCTAAAATTGTGGATACGCTAGGGCGCTTAGGTGTTGAACAAAAAATCCCTGAGTTACCTGCGATTACATTAGGAGCCGTGGATATGTCGCCGCTTTCTGTGGCGCAGATGTTCCAGACTTTATCTGCAGATGGTTTTTATACGCCGCTATTGGCGATCAGTGCCGTTGTCGATCCTCAAGGGGAAGTACTTAAAAGTTACCCGCTAGCGGTTGATAAACGCTTTGATGCTGGATCTGTATATATGCTGCGTCATGCGATGCAAGCTGTGACACATGAAGGGTCGGGGAGAGCGCTAGAATGGCTATTACCTGATTTTGAAGTGGCAGGTAAAACGGGTACAACTAACAATTTACGAGACAGTTGGTTTGCTGGTTTCTCGGGAGACATGATGGCGGTGGTGTGGATGGGACGTGATGATAATGCCTCGACCGGTTTGACTGGTTCAAGTGGGGCATTACGTGTTTGGGCCGATATTTTCCGCCAGCGTTCGACCTTACCGATCCAAAACCTGCCACCACAAAACATTACTGTCGGTTGGGTAGATAAAGATACTGGCCAAGGTAGCCAAGGCAGTTGTCTTAATTCTATTCCGCTACCCTTTATAAGCGGGTATGAACCGGAAGTTGAATTACGTTGTAACCAAGGGGTTAAGCGGGTCATTGAGTGGTTCCGAGACTTAGTCGAATAACTGTATAATTATAGCTGAATAATATTTGTTTATTAAATAAATATTATTCATGGATGATTTAGCAAATAGTGGTCATGTAACATTAAGAATGGAAGTAAAATGAGAATAATTAAACGCTTGTGCCTGTTACTCTTACCCTGGTTACTGACTGCTTGTGGCAGTATCCCGACATATAATTCCAATGGGACTGAAGTGCAAGGTTCGACGAATACCAGTATTGATAACACCAGCAAAAGTAAGCCAGCACCAGCGGTTAAGCCGAAACAAGCACCTGTTGACGATACAGCTCAAGCACCCGCGGCGGTATTATCGCTGATGAAACGTGCAGAAGAGCAGGTGAGTCGTGGTGATAACCGCGGTGCTATCGCATCATTAGAGCGCGCTATCCGCATTGCTCCACGCTATCCTGAAACCTATTACCATTTAGGTGAGCGTTATTTTTATCAAGGTAATTATAAGCAAGCCCGTTCATTGGCTGAAAAGTCGATAACATTGGGTGCAGATTGGCTGTTACGCCGACAAGCTGAATCATTAATTGAACGTGCATCGGCATATCAATAAATCATAAATAGAGTAAAGAATGGAAATCGAATTACTAGAAATTAAAAATTTCATAAGCCAATACCAACCTTTCGATCAATTGCCAGAAGAAGCATTAGTCGAAGTCGTCAAAAGCATTGAGATCTCGTACTACCGTGCAGACTCAATGATCATTGAGTATGGTCACAAGATCCATGATCTGTATTTTATTCGCAGCGGCGTGGTGGAAATATACCGCCGTAAAGGTGAATTATACAACCGTTTGGATCAAGGCGAATTATTTGGTCAGATGGGACTGCTGGCCAATAATAAAGTACGTTTACCTGCGAAAGCGGTAAAAGACACGTTAGTTTACTGTATTCCTGAATCCATCTTCCATGATTTTTGTGAGCGCTATGAAGCGTTTTCAGATTTCTCTGAAGTTGAAGGTACAATCCGCTTAAAACAGGCTGTTGAAGATAATAATGATGACGCCAATTCACTCACTACATCGAAAGTGAAAACGTTATTAAGCAGAGACTTAGTTATGTTGAAAAGTACCACTTCCATTCAGGATGTGGCGAAAGTCATGGCAGAGGAACATGTTTCTGCAGCGCTGATCAATGATCCCGCAATTACCGATGAAGAGGGGAATAATTTTGTTGGTATTATTACTCAACACGACCTGTGCGCCAAAGTAATTGCGATGGGCATGAGTGTCGATAATCCTGTTTCAGATGTCATGTCGACAGAATTGATGTCGCTTGATCATAATGCTTATATTTCTGAAGCTATGCTAATGATGCTGCGTTATAACGTGCACCACCTACCTATCTTAAAAAACAAACAACCTATCGGCCTTATTGAAGTGGCTGATATCATTCGTTATGAATCACAAAACAGTTTGTTATTGTCGGGCAGTATTTTTCAGCAACAAAATATAGAAGACTTAGTATTACTTTCAAATCAGCTTAAAGATTGTTTCGTGCGTATGGTTAATGAAGATGCTAACTCACACATGATCGGCAGTGCAATGTCAGAGATTGGTCGCAGCTTTAAACAGCGATTACTTGAACTTGCTGAGGAAGAGTTAGGCGAGCCACCTGTACCTTATTGTTTCTTGGCCTTAGGTTCGATGGCGCGTGATGAACAATTGATCGTAACAGACCAAGATAACGGTATTATTTTGGATAACAGTTATGATGATGCTGAACATGGCGAATATTTTGAAAAGTTATCTAAGTTTGTCTGTGATGGTTTAGCGGCTTGTGGTTATACCTATTGTACCGGTGATATTATGGCGACCAATCCTGAACATCGTAAAACCCAAGCACAATGGGAAGAATGTTTTGCTGATTGGATTGATAACCCGAACCCACAAGCGTTATTAAATTGTTCTATCTTCTTTGATTTAACCGGTGTTTATGGCCGCGTAAAATGGGCTGAACAATTAAACGCCTTTATCTTGCGACGCGCTAAGAAAAATAACCGATTCTTAGCCTGTTTAGCCCGTAATGCCTTGAACCGTACACCGCCACTGGGCTTCTTCAAGAACTTTGTGATGGAGAACGATGGCCGTCATAACAACTCTATTAATTTAAAACGACGTGGTACAGCACCACTTGCAGATTTGATCCGTGTGCATGGATTAGCCATTGGTTCACAATCTCAAAATTCATTCGAACGCTTAGAAGATATTATTGAAGCGGGGATCTTACCGGCATCGAAAGGCCAGGACTTACAGCATGCGATGGAATTGATTTCCTTAGTACGCTTACGTCACCAAGCGCTAGATATAGAATCGGATATTGAACCTGATAATAATATTGAGCCTGAAAACATGTCTGAATTCGAGCGTCGTAACCTTAAAGATGCATTCTTGGTATTGAGTAACGCGCAGAACTTTTTAAAGTATCGTTATACAGCCAATAAAATGTAGGGATCATTAATGCATAATTTTATTAATAAAGAGATCTTAAACTGGAGCGCGTTCTATAAAGTCAAAGTAGAACAGAGCAAGGATGAACGGTTAAAGTCTTTTTATCACGTTGGCATGTACAACGATGAAACCAAGTTAAGTGATATTGATTTTGTGGCGTTAGATTTTGAAACGACAGGTCTGGATTCGGAACAAAATAGCATTATCAGTATTGGTTTAGTCCCGTTTAATTTAAACCGTATTTTTTGTCGTCAAGCACAGCACTGGTATATTGAGCCTGAAGATAAATTGAAAGAAAATTCGGTTATCATTCATGGTATTACTCATGCTGACTTGAAAGGTGCTCCGGATCTATTACATATTTTAGAACCCGTATTAGCAGCGCTAGCAGGAAAAGTTGTGGTGGTACATTATCGCCGCATTGAGCGTGACTTTTTTGACAATCACCTTCGTAGTTTAATTAATGAAGGCATTATTTTTCCGGTTATTGATACGATGCAAGTGGAAGCAGACTTACAAGATTCGCAAAAGAAGGGCTTTTTCAGTCTGTTTAAGCCTAAGAAACGTCAAGAATCGATTCGTTTGGGTAATAGCCGTGCGCGTTATAATTTACCAGCCTATCCACCGCATGATGCATTAACTGATGCGATTGCGACGGCTGAGTTGTTACAAGCACAAATTCATTATCACTTTTCAGCCGATACACCCATTAAGAAACTGTGGTTATAATGTTTGGCGACTAGTTAGGTCGTCACTGGTGGCTGTATGAGAGTATGTGATATGCAATCACGTACTCTCATACTTTCATATTGTCGTATTTATTCAATCTTTGTTTTTGTGCATCCCTTAATATTGCTCTTATCAATTGGCGAGTTATTTCATTCATCACCAATCGCAGTGATGAAAGTGCCCCCCAGTTATAAATCATTAATCTAGGTACTGCAGATGCAGATGCAGATGCAGATGCAATAAATGAAGGTACAACAGATGTTAGCAATAAAAAAATTGAAGCTCTCACGCAACTCGATGCACTAAAATTTCAGTATCTTGATAGCACGACTGAGCCTCTTGATGGTATGTGGCTATGTGGTTTCTTACCGATGGCAACACACTATGGCTTTTATATTTCCGCAGGTACAAACTTTGCAGCTAGATCATGCTCACGCTTTTATATACCTAGGCATTAAATTCCGCGTTGGGGCATTGTATTCGTTAGCTATGTCGCCAACGAAGGCGTGTATCGGTGATGTGCTCGGCGTCAATTTTAGCAATATTATTCCAGGGCTTAGCGGACTATCTAAAGATGAGGTATTTGTTGAGCAACATATATAGCCATTGCCAAAGATGACCCTGAACTATGCTGTGATCGACTAGATGAATACTCATCTACCTGGTTGGTCAATCATAATGAAGATAGTCACAGTCAGTTAACACGTAGCGTCTTACCGCTGCTAGCGACGACTCCGATTGCACAGTTAAGTGAAAAACTATACTGCTCGCAGCGCACTATCGAGCGCAGTTTTAACAAAGTAACAGGACTAACACTCAAGCAGTGTCAGTTAATGCAAAAGTTAGAAAGCTTGTTAGAGTATTTATATCATCGAGATAGCCAAGATATTGATTGGGTTGATTTAGCTTATCAGTTTGGTTTTAGTGAACAGCCCCATTTGATCCGTTATTTAAAAAGCCAAATAGGCGCCACCCCCAATAATTATGTTAAGCAGCGTGACCTGACTATTGATGTTTATGGTGGCGTTAGATGACGTTGAATCGTATAGAGTGAATAATAAAAACCAACAATCTATGTAGACTGCTGGTTATATTAAACTTGTTTATAGGACATCTGAGAGTCTTGCGTTACGACTTCTCTGCATCAAGTCCTTGCTGCCAAAATGCAATTTCCATACGTGTCGCCGTTTTAAATACATGAATAAGATGTCGACCTCGTTGACTGTTGACGTCAATTTCAGCCAGTAACTCATCAATGTGCGCAGTACCTTGGGCAACACCCTGCTGGAAGTCGTCGCCGCTATAAAGTTCGATCCAACTGGAAAACGGATTATCAATCAGTTTGGTATTGGCATTAGCGGCTAGATTGCGGCCAATTTCGGCGTAACCAATCGAGCAGGGTGCTAAGGCTGCATACAGGTCGACAATATCTCCAGCCATACCCGCATCGAGCACGTAACGTGTATAAGCGACTGTACCAAAATCTTCAGGTTCAGCTTCTAAATCTGATTCAGTTAACCCCCAGTTACCGCAATAGGTAACGTGATGACCGATTTCAGAATCTAATAGGGCATGCACACTAGGTAATGCTTTACGCATATCCGCTAAAGTACGCGCTTTGTAAATAGCTAACGCATGCGCACGAGCATATTGCTTTAAGAACAAAAAGTCTTGTTTAAGGTAATGTAAGTAACTCGGCTGTGCTAATGTTCCTTGTGCCAATTGTTGTACAAACGCATGTTGGGTATAGGCATCCCAATCTTCACGACAGGCATTGATTAGATCTTGATGATTCATTGTGTATGTATCCTCGTCTTTCGTGTTTATAGATAAAATTACAGCGTTGGTACGTAGTCTTGTGCTTTTGGTAATGTCGTGATGATCTTGTGTGAATACATGAATTCGGCATAATCGTCATAACGTTTCAAATCAACAGCTGAGGGACGCAATGCGAAACGAGTCAGGGTATCGTTCCAGGCGCGTTTGTTTAATTCGTTGTTTAACGTATCAGGTGCATAAGCAACAAATTCTTTCCATGCTGCTTGTGGGTGATTAACAATGTAGGTGGTCGCTTTTTCTAGGGCTTTATTAAAGGCTTTGATAGCGGCTTTGTCATATGTATTGGCGTTAGCAACAAAGATCAATTCGTCATAGGCTGGTACGCCGTGTTCTTCTGGGAAGAATGCTTTTGATTTAAAGCCTTCCAGTTCAAGCTGATTGGTTTCAAAGTTACGAAGACCACCCCATATAGCATCTACTTTACCTGACGCAAGTGATGATGATAGCGCCCAACCGACGTTAATGATCTGGACGTCATCGTAGTTCACATCACCTGTCTTTAACATGGTGCCGATAGTTGCTTCTTCGTTACCTGCAATGGCGATACCAATATTTTTACCTTTTAAGTCAGCCATGTCATTGATCTTACCGTTGTCGAGTACCATCAGCGTATTGAGTGGTGTCGCGATCAGGGTTGCTGCACGAATAAGCGGTAAACCCGCAGCGACATCTATGGTGAGGTTCGGTTGATAAGTAATCGCTAGGTCAACTTTATTGGCTGCAACAAGCTTAGGTGGCATGCTTGGATCTGCTGGTTCTTGGATCGTGACGTTGACACCTTGCTCGGTAAAGTAACCACGTTCTTTGGCTATGACGATTGGGCCGTGATTGGGATTCACAAACCAGTCTAGCATCAGGGTAAGGCTCTTTGTTTCTGCGAATACATTGGTCGATAACATTGCTGCAGTTAACGCTGCAGCTTTGATTAATGTGTTGTTTTTCATAAATATCCTTTTAATATTTGAATCTAAGTTTTCTTTAATTCAGTATGAGTAAAATGTCGTGATTAATAATGCACGCCTAGGGCACTAGCTTTGCCACGGGATCAGTTTTTTCAAGGCTTTGTCAGTGACAAAATAAAGTAGGACAGAGAGAGCGGATAAGATCAGTAATGCGGCAAACATTTCGTCAATCATCATTCGTGCATTAGCTTGCAACATGAGATAACCGAGTCCAGCACTGGAGCCAACCCATTCACCAGCAACAGCACCGATTGGCGCAATAACCACGGCGACGCGGATCCCCGATGCTAATGTCGGCAGTGATGCAGGCAGTTGGATATGACGTAACATCTGCCACTTAGTAGCCCCCATGGTTTTTGCCAAATCCAAATAGCCAGTCGGTGTATTACGTAAGCCGTCATAACAGCAGGTCGTGACGGGAAAGAAGATAATTAACGCCGCCATGACGATCTTAGAGGCCATGCCATAACCTAGCCATAACATTAACACTGGCGCAATCGCGAATACTGGGATTGCTTGGCTGGCAATTAAGATTGGTAATAACCAATGTTTAATCGGTTTAAACAGCAGCATTTGTAAGGCAAAAAATAGCCCCATAAATAAACCGAGTAATAAGCCGAATACAATTTCTTGGCCAGTAATTAAAGTGTGTTTAAACAAAACCTCATGGCGGTCGATTAAGCGCTCAAATACGGCTAGTGGCGCAGGTAGAATGAAAGCGGGCATCTCAAAAATGACCACAATACTTTGCCATATGCCAATAATGACCAAGGTGCTAATAATGATACGTAACAAAGGGCTAGTGTGGTTCTGTTGCTTGTTGTGGTGATGCTTCGATTTAGGTACCGCTGGGGTAGTATTGATTAACTCACTCATTTTCAGTTTCCATTCCCTGCTCAAACTCTTGCGCTAAACAACGCATAATACGTTGCTGTAATTGGGCACATTCTGCATCGTATAGACGTGGTGTTGAGCTTGATGGTAGTTGTAACTGTGTTGCACTAGCTGGTGTGCCTTGCATGATATAGATATGATCGGCGAGGCGAATGGCTTCTTGGGGATCATGCGTTATTAAGGCCACTGTCTTATCCTTTAACAATGCACAAGCTAGATCTTGTAATCGATAGCGGGTCACTGCATCCAAGGCGGAAAATGGTTCATCCATTAATACCACTGGCTTATCTTGCATTAACGTTCTTGCTAGCGCTACCCGTTGACGCATACCGCCAGACAGTTGTTGTGGAAAATGGTTAGCGTTGTCAGCAAGTCCGACTTTCGCCAGTAAACTGAGCGCTTTATCTTTGTTTGCTTTCGATGGCTTTGCGCCAAACTGACTACTTAGCGTGACATTATCGAGTACGGATAACCAAGGTAGTAGTAAGTCCTGTTGCGCCATGTAAGCAACTTGATTGTTTAAGTCAGTTAATACTTGATGATTCGCGCCAACTAAGCATTCACCTGACCAAGTCACCTGTTGATCTAACAGCCCAGCAAGATAACGCAACAGCGAGGTTTTCCCACAGCCGCTACGACCTAGGATACATGTCCACTGTCTTGCGGGTATCCTCATATCAAACTCGCTTAATACAGGGTCGATACTGTCGTGATAGCGTAAATAACCTTTGGCAATGGTTATGTTCACAGCAAGGTCATTGACCATTAAACTGTTCTTGTTATCTGTCGGCGCTAATACTGCTTGTGATGAGCTAGACATCAGCGTGGCCAGCGAAGAAATGATTGACCGGACCATGACCACTACCTATGTCTAATTCATCTGCATGCGCAATTGCGTTGGATATGTATTTTTTACCCAGCTTTACCGCTTGCAGTAATTCGTGTCCTTGCGCCAAATAAGATGCAATGGCAGACGATAAGGTACAGCCTGTACCGTGGGTATTGTGGGTATTAACCCGTTTTGCGGTTAACAGCTCGAAATGATCTTGGAATATAAGCAGGTCGTTACTGTTTTCATCTTGCTCTAAATGACCGCCCTTGAGTAGTACTGCATTGACGTTAAGTTGGCGTAATGCGTTGATCATCGCGCCCATATCATCCTCGCAAGTCGGCAGCGATGAACCTGTTAAAGCTGCACCTTCCGGTAAATTAGGGGTGATCAAGTCGGCAAGTGGTAATAACTCTGACTTAAGGGTGTTGATGGCTGATTCTTTTAACAGTAAATCGCCGCTGGTGGCAACCATGACTGGATCTACAACTAAAAATTTCGGTTTATATTGTTTAATTTTCGCTGCTACAACCTTGATGATCTCGCGGTCTGCCAGCATGCCCACTTTTACTGCGACGACGTTTAAATCGCTAAAGACTGCATCGAGTTGATTGTTAATATGTTCCAGTGGGATAGGGAATATCGCGGATACCCCCAGGGTGTTCTGTGCGGTGATCGCGGTAATTGCAGAACATGCATAACTGCCAGTTGCAGAGATTGCTTTGATATCAGCTTGAATGCCTGCACCGCCGCCACTATCAGATCCTGCGATCGTTAATACGATTGGTGTTGATTGGCTATTTTTAAGTGATTTTTGCTTTAATGAAAGCGGTAACGAAATAGATGTTGATGTGTTGGTTGTAGCCTTTAGCATAAATATCCCTAGTACAGACGCGTAGGAACTTTATCGAGCCAAAGATTGAAAGACGGGGAGGTCAAATCAGGAGTAGCAAGACTGATAGTTCCCTACGTCAGTGTTAACTGAATCAGGTTCAACGGGTCTCGCAATTTGCGCTCTCAGCCTTTAGGCCCCCCGACTATATAGGCGGCAATAGTAACAAGTTTTGTTGAAAGCGCAATAAAACAATTAAGTCATGCTTTAAGAATTTTAATTTTAGCGGCTTTAAGACTCGCATTTAACTTTTCTGAAGGTGAAGCTATTTGTTGTGATGTCACAAATACCTATTAAGTTATATTGCGATGGTTGACCTAATATATAATGTTAAATAAAATCAATGGGATATTTTATTTAACATTAGGTTTACTTGTTGTTTTGATAAAATATTGGAAGATACAACTCTTGATTATTATAAAAACAAAGGAATGGGAAATGAAGCTAGTTAAAAAAACACTGGTAATTGCAACATGCTTATATTTAGTGGGTTGTGCATCGGGTGCACAGGTTGAGAATATGGTTTACCAAGGCGAGCAAAAATCTTATCCAGCTGTTGTTCAAAACAATTTGGCCTTGTCGTCAGTCACTGGTGGTGAAGATACGAATGCAGCTTGGACGTCAGAGATCAGTGATGTTGCTTTTTCTGATGCAATTAAAGAAAGTCTATTAGAACAAGGGCTTTTCTCAGAAAAGGGGAAGTATCAACTATCAGCGAGAATTGTCGATGTTGAACAGCCATTATTTGGTCTTGATATGACTGTTACAACCAAGGTTAAATACACACTGACTGATACTGTAAGCGGAAAAGTGATTCTTGATGAAGCTGTTGAAGCACCGCATACAGCCACTTTCGGTGATGCTTTTTCTGGCGTCGCGCGCCTACAAATGGCGAATGAAGGTTCAGGTAAGAAAAATATTGAGGCCTTACTTAATAAACTTGCTGAGCTAAATATTGAAGCTAATGAAGTGAGCTTAACGCAATAATATGATGGTGATAGTCGATCACTTGATTGACTTATGGCTAACAAAAAGGCCACGCGTTACATTAACGCGTGGCCTTTTTCATGCTTCAATATCGTCGATTAGATTTCCATAGTCGAAAATCGAATGCGTTAATTACTTACGATTATGTTGCTCTGTTCTTAAACCCATAATCAAGCTCACGCACATAACCAATAAGATCACTGTGAATGGCAGTGCCGTTGAGATTGCACCTGCTTGTAAGGCTTCAATTGCTTGCGTACCGCCAACCCAAAGCAGTGCTGCAGCGATTGCACCTTCGATGAATGCCCAGAACACACGTTGTGGTACTGGAGCATCAACTTTACCACCAGCAGTGATGCTGTCGATAACCAGTGAACCAGAGTCCGAAGAAGTGATGAAGAATACTAATACTAACAGTACAGCTAGCATTGATAGCACATCACCCATAGGTAAAGAGTCAAACATTTGGAACATAGCTAAAGGTACTTCTTTTAGACCTTCAGTGCCTAAAGTACCCACGTTATTTACTACTTGATCAATAGCAACGCCACCAAATACAGACATCCACAATACGGTTACCGCTGTAGGTACAAGTAATACGGCTGTAATGAATTCACGGATAGTACGACCACGCGAAATACGTGCGATAAACATACCGACGAATGGTGACCATGAAATCCACCATGCCCAGTAGAATACAGTCCAACCGTGCATCCAGGCTGAATCTTCACGACCAATTGGATTACTTAATGGAATTATATTTTCAACATAACCCATGATAGTTGTTGGGATGGTCCCCATAGATACTGCAAAAGTCACTAATGCAACAAATACTAATAGCACTAATGCTAAAAGCATGTTGATGTTACTAATTACTTTTACGCCACCGTCAATACCACGTATTACCGACACAACAGCCAACAAGGTCACGATAAAGATGATTGAAATCTGTAAAAATAGCCCGTTCTCAATGCCTAATACATGGTGGAAACCACTCGCCGCTTGTTGCGCGCCTAAACCAAGTGATGTCGCTAAACCAAATAGGGTTGCTATCACGGCTAAGATATCAACAATATGACCAGCCCAGCCCCACGTTCTATCACCTAAGATTGGATAGAATACAGAACGCATTGAAAGTGGTAAGCCTTTATTATAAGAGAAGAAAGCTAGTGAAAGTGCAACTACGCCATAAATTGCCCATGGGTGTAAGCCCCAGTGGAACATCGTCGCGCCTAATGCAAGTTGTGCGGCTTCTGGTGTGTTTGCTGCTACGTTAAGTGGTGTTTCATACCAACCAGTGTAATAAGCAACAGGTTCTGCTACGCCCCAGAACATCAGGCCAATACCCATGCCGGCTGCAAATAGCATTGCAATCCAAGACATGCGGCTATAATCAGCTTTAGCTGCATCGCCACCTAAACGGATTTTACCGTATGGTGATACAACTAAACCTAAGCAGAAAATAACAAATATATTTGCAGACCACATGAAGAGGCTATCGAAGGTGCCGATGATTTGCCATTTGATACCATCTAGAAATGATTTTGATGTTTCCGGATCAACGACTAAAATTGCCAGCAAGAATAAGCCGATTAGCGATGCACTAATACCGAATACCGGGTTGTGAACATCAAACCCCCACTTTTGCACGTTATCTTGCCCGACTGTGTAATCAGTATTATCAATACTGTATTTATCCCTATTAATACTCATTAGTCCTCAGTTAGAACAGTCGCGTTCTATTTTGTATAGTTATTTGTAGTTGGTTAGTTTAGCAAATGTAGCGCTAATTATCAGAAGAATATCTATTTAGAGGAGGTAACCATGCATAATTAGTGGATATTGGTTATATAAGGGGGATTATTGATGGCAACATTATATTCAATGTATAAGTTAATACACGGTTGGTGCATAAGCCCATGTAGCAACTAAGGTATATGTTAGGTGTAAATTAAGTGCGAAAAGCGCGTCGAGAATTAGCTATTACAGGGTTCTGCTTCTTTCCCGTTGGCCACGTTTCAAGCCCAGAAACTGACGCGGTTGCTATATCTACTTCACCTCTAAGGTCTATTGGTAGAAAACGCTTTTCAATATTGAGTATAGAACATTTTGAATAGCTGTCCACTTCCAGCGGTTAGCGCGGATTAATCGATAAAGAAGAATGGAGTCGGTGTTGATATTATCGAGCGTTCACTATTGATTATCGCCATTAACACATCAAAAATTGCCATCAATTATAATCATTAACTATACATTGAAGTTGCGGGGATGTTGACGGGATGTAAAAAATAGGCGATATTGAATGAAATTCAAACATTGTCGACAATCTTATGCCTTTAGATGATCCAACTAAAATCCTCGCTGTCACTACAGCAGATAAAGTTTTTGAGCAAATGCAGCGCGCTATTGTTGATGGTGACATACTCGCTGGCAGCAAGATCAGTGAACCAGAGTTAGCAAAACGTTATCAAGTTAGCCGTTCAACCTTACGTGAAGCACTAAATAGGCTAGAGAAGTGCCATTTAATTGAACGTAAAGCCAATGTCGGTTCACGGGTAGTACAATGTACAACACAGGGATTACTTGACCTATACTTTGTAAGAGAAGCGTTAGAAGGCATGGCGTGCAGACAAGCTGCAGAGAAAATGACAGATGCTGAGATTGTCGACATGAAAGCCATGCTTAGCCAGCACGCATCAGCGCAAGCGCTTAAAGATGGGGTTGCTTACTATCAAGAAGAGGGTGACTTAGACTTTCACTATAAAGTCATTTTAGGCAGCCATAATAGTCAACTTATTGAATTGATTTGTGGCCAGCTGTATCACTTAGTCCGCATGTACCGCTGTCAGTTCGGTATGCATAGCCCGAGAGCCAGCCGTGCTTTTTCAGAACACGCCCAGATTATTGAAGCGATTAGTGATCGTGATGGAGAGTTAGCCGAAATGCTCATGCGTCGTCATATCGCCGCGTCACGTAAAAACATTGAAACGAAAATTGCTCAGCAACTAGCCGCAAAATTAAAGACAGAAACCCCACAAGTTCAAGGAGAGAAATAATATGTCTACACCATTGTCGTCTCAGATCGAATCTTCACCACGCTTATCGCCAGGCGCTAAGTTTCGTTTAGCCCTAGCTAATAATAAACCGCTGCAAGTGGTTGGAACCATCAACGCGTATTGCGCCATGATGGCGGAGCAGTTAGGTCATCAAGCTATTTATTTATCTGGTGGTGGTGTGGCGAATGCTTCTTATGGCTTACCTGATTTGGGCATGACGTCATTGAATGATGTGCTTGTCGATGTGCAGCGTATTACCGCCGCATCGAGTCTACCTTTGCTGGTGGATATAGATACCGGTTGGGGCGGGGCATTTAACATTGCTAAAACGATTCGCGATATGGAAAAAGCAGGGGCTGCTGCGGTACATTTAGAAGACCAAGTGGCGCAAAAACGTTGTGGTCACCGCCCAAATAAAGAAATTGTGTCGGCAGAAGAGATGGTTGACCGTATCAAAGCGGCGGTGGACGCGCGTACTGATGCTGATTTTTTCATTATGGCGCGTACCGATTCATTCGCACAAGAAGGACTGGAAGCAGCGATTGCCAGAGCACAAGCTTATGTTGCAGCAGGTGCTGACGGTATTTTTGCTGAAGCTGTAAAAACCGAAGCGCATTATCGTGCATTCTCGGCAGCGTTAGATGTACCTATCTTGGCTAATATCACTGAGTTTGGCCAAACTGAATTATGGAATAAAGAGCAACTCGGAGAGTGGGGTTGCGCTATGGTGCTTTATCCATTGTCAGCCTTCCGTGCGATGAATAAAGCCGCTGAACAGGTTTATAAAACCCTACTCAGTGATGGTGACCAAAAAGCCGTGGTAGGTAACATGCAAACTCGCATGGATTTGTATGATTACCTTGGTTATCACGACTATGAGCAAAAACTGGATAGTCTCTTTTCTGAAGGAAAAAATAAATAAAAAATCGAAGGAAAGAATAAATAACGCGCTTAAAGAAGCGAGTGATAAAAATAAGAACTAAACAATCAAGCGAACAATAGCAAACAGGATGTTGCAGGGTGAGCCCATTGCCGTTAGCGCAATGGTGACTGTAGAGTTGCTATAAGCCGCTTCACGTTAATACAAATTAAGGGAATAATGATGACAGATAAGAAACTATCAGGCGCAGGTTTACGTGGTCAAAGTGCAGGTGAGACAGCGCTTTGTACGGTTGGTAAATCTGGTAGCGGCTTAACGTATTGTGGCTATGACGTTGCTGACTTGGCTGAAAATGCGACTTTTGAGGAAGTTGCGTATTTACTGTTTAACGGTGAGTTGCCGACTCTTGATCAACTGGAAACATACAAGGCTGAATTGCATAGCCTACGTGATATACCGCAATCGTTAAAAGAAGTTCTACAACATATCCCAGCAGACGCACATCCAATGGATGTGATGCGAACAGGCTGTTCATTTTTAGGTAATATTGAGCCAGAAGCTGACTTTTCAGAGCAAAGTAAAGCGGCGAATCGTCTGCTTTCGGCATTCCCTGCAATCATGTGTTACTGGTACCGTTATTCGCATGATGGTGTAGAAATTGACTGTACAACAGATGAAGGATCACTGGCTGGTCACTTCCTTAAATTGCTACGTGGTGAAGCGCCGTCAGAGCAACATCGTCGCGTGATGGATGTATCGTTGATCTTATATGCTGAGCATGAGTTTAATGCATCTACTTTTAGTGCTCGTGTTTGTGCATCGACGTTATCGGATATGTTCTCTTGTGTTACGGGGGCTATCGGTACTTTGCGTGGACCTTTACACGGTGGTGCAAATGAAGCGGCGATGGATATGATCCAACAGTTTACTTCTCCTGCGGATGCTAAAACCCAAATGGCAGGCATGCTAGAGCGTAAAGAAAAAATCATGGGCTTTGGTCATGCTATTTACCGCACTTCAGATCCGCGTAATGTCATCATTAAAAAATGGTCTGAAAAATTGGCGCATGAACATGGTGATACCGAGTTATATGATATTTCGGTAGCGTGTGAAGAGTTTATGTGGGACAGCAAAAAACTGTTCTGTAATGCCGATTTCTTTCATGCCTCTGCTTATCATTTCATGGGGATCCCAACGAAACTGTTTACCCCTATTTTTGTTTGTTCACGTTTAACGGGCTGGGCTGCACATGTGATGGAACAGCGTAGTAATAACCGTATTATTCGCCCGAGTGCAGATTATATTGGTGCAGAGCCAAGAGTTGTAACACCGATTTCAGAGAGATAATGGATTATGAATACTAACTATCGTAAAGCACTGTCTGGCAGTGAATTGGATTATTTTGATACCCGTGCAGCCGTTGATGATATTCAAGCAGGTGCGTATGCAACCTTGCCGTATACATCAAGAGTCTTTGCCGAAAACTTAGTACGCCGCTGTGAACCCACCGCGTTAACAGCGTCTTTAAAGCAGCTGATTGAACGTAAGCGTGATCTTGATTTCCCTTGGTTTCCGGCGCGTGTGGTTTGTCATGATATTTTAGGCCAGACCGCATTAGTTGATTTGGCTGGTCTGCGTGATGCGATCGCTGAAAAAGGCGGCGATCCCGCCAAGGTCAATCCTGTGGTACCGACGCAATTGATTGTCGATCATTCATTGGCTGTTGAACATGCGGGATTTGATCCTGATGCGTTTGCAAAAAACCGTGCGATTGAAGATCGCCGTAACGATGACCGTTTTCATTTTATTAATTGGACTAAAACAGCCTTTAAGAATATCGATGTTATTCCACCGGGTAACGGTATTTTGCATCAAATTAACTTAGAGCGTATGTCACCTGTGATCCAATCTCTGCATGGTGTGGCATTTCCTGATACGTTAGTAGGTACTGATAGCCATACGCCGATGGTCGATGCCTTGGGCGTGATTGCTATTGGTGTTGGTGGTCTAGAGGCTGAAAGTGTGATGCTAGGACGTGCGTCATACATGCGCTTACCAGATATTATTGGTGTTGAATTAACGGGTAAGCCACCAGCAGGGATGACGGCAACAGATACTGTATTGGCATTGACTGAATTCTTACGTGCGCAGAAAGTCGTTTCAAGCTATCTCGAATTTTATGGTGACGGTGTTAAGCATTTAACCTTAGGCGATCGCGCTACTATTTCAAATATGACGCCGGAATATGGCGCAACAGCGGCCCTGTTTTCTATTGACGAACAAACGATTGACTACCTTAAATTAACCGGTCGTGAAGACGAGCAAGTTAAGCTGGTTGAAATCTACGCCAAAGAAACAGGTTTGTGGGCAGATGATTTAAGTCAGGTGGAATACGAACGTGTACTCACTTTCGACTTATCGACAGTGTGCCGTAATATCGCTGGCCCATCAAATCCGCATAATCGTGTGCCTACGTCTGAATTAGCCAAACGTGGCATCAGTGGTAAAGTCGATAATGAACCAGGTAAAATGCCAGATGGCGCCGTGATCATCGCTGCTATCACAAGTTGTACCAATACCAGTAATCCACGCAACATGATCGCCGCAGGTTTGATTGCCCGCAATGCCAATAAGTTAGGGTTAACCCGTAAACCTTGGGTTAAAACATCACTGGCACCGGGTTCAAAAGCGGTGAAACTCTATTTAGAAGAAGCGACATTATTACCGGAACTAGAGCAACTTGGTTTTGGTATTGTCGCTTTCGCTTGTACCTCGTGTAATGGCATGAGCGGCGCGCTTGATCCGGTTATTCAACAAGAGCTCTTAGATCGTGATTTATATGCTACTGCTGTGTTGTCGGGAAATCGCAACTTTGATGGTCGTATTCATCCTCATGCCAATGAAGCCTTTATTGCCTCGCCACCGTTAGTGGTTGCTTATGCTATCGCAGGCACCATACGTTTTGATATTGAGCGTGATGCACTTGGGTTCGACCAAGCTGGTAATGCCATCACCCTGAAAGACATTTGGCCTAGCGATGAAGAAATTGATGACGTGCTTAAAGCGAGCGTTAAACCTGAACAATTCCGTCAAGTTTATAACCCCATGTTTGGTTCTGGTGTTGGTTCTGATAGTGGCTCTGATACCAGCACGAATATAGGTTCTGAAATAGAATGCAGCGTTGATTATGGCGACAAAAATAACCCGTTGTATGATTGGCGTGAAATGAGTACCTATATTCGCCGACCTCCTTATTGGGAAGGTGCCTTAGCGGGTGTACGTACTCTTAAGGGAATGCATTCTCTTGCTGTATTGGGTGATAACATTACGACCGACCATCTGTCACCGTCTAATGCCATTATGCTTGATAGCGCGGCGGGTGCTTATTTAGATAAGATGGGTTTACCAGAAGTCGATTTTAATTCCTATGCTACGCACCGTGGTGATCACTTAACAGCGCAACGTGCGACCTTTGCGAATCCGAAATTAAACAATGAAATGGTGTTAGAAAACGGGCAGGTTAAGCAAGGTTCATTAGCGCGAATAGAACCGGAAGGCACTGTTACTCGTATGTGGGAAGCGATTGAAACTTACATGGAGCGTAAACAGCCTCTGATAATCGTCGCAGGTGCGGATTATGGTCAAGGTTCATCACGGGATTGGGCGGCAAAAGGTGTGCGTTTAGCGGGTGTTGAAGCCATTGTTGCTGAAGGTTTCGAACGTATTCACCGTACTAACCTCGTTGGTATGGGTGTACTACCGCTGGAGTTTAAAGCCGGTGAAAGCCGTAAAACTTATGCTATTGATGGCAGTGAAACTTTTGACGTCATTGGTGAGCCAACCCCGCTTGCAGAGCTAACGCTTATCATTACCCGTAAAAATGGTGAAACGCTTGAAGTACCTGTGACTTGTCGTTTAGATACGGCGGAAGAAGTCTCTATCTATGCAGCTGGTGGTGTATTGCAACGCTTCGCACAGGATTTCCTTGAATCGAGTGAGGGCTAGCTTTTATGGTGAAAAATAACATGACGTATTTACCACAGCTTAGGATCCCCGCTACTTATATGCGTGGCGGGACGAGCAAGGGCGTGTTTTTTAATCTTCAAGATTTACCGGAAGCGGCGCAAATACCAGGTGCAGCACGTGATGCACTGTTATTACGGGTGATCGGTAGCCCAGATCCTTATGGTAAACAAACTGATGGTATGGGAGGGGCAACGTCAAGTACCAGTAAGACTGTTATTGTGTCGGCAACGGATAAAGCAGATCACGATATTGATTACCTATTTGGTCAGGTATCGATTGATAAACCGTTCGTAGATTGGAGTGGTAACTGTGGCAACTTATCTGCTGCAGTGGGCTCTTTTGCGATTAACAGTGGTTTGGTCGATACTAGTCGTATTCCAGAAAATGGCATTGCTATTGTGCGTATTTGGCAAGCCAACATTGGTAAAACAATTATTGTGCATGTGCCAATGACTGGTGGTTTAGTGCAGGAGACCGGTGATTTTGAGTTAGATGGCGTGACATTTCCTGCTGCAGAAGTTGCTGTTGAATTTATGCATCCCGCAGATGGTGAAGGCGCGATGTTTCCGACCGGTAATCTGATTGATGACTTGGTTGTGCCTGAATACGTTGTCGCTGCAGGACAATTAAAAGTGACGATGATTAACGCCGGTATACCTACTATTTTTGTTGATGCCGAGGATGTTGGTTACACAGGGAGTGAATTGCAAGATGCAATTAATAATGATGTTGAAGCATTATCTATGTTTGAAGCTATTCGAGCTTATGGCGCGGTTAAAATGGGTTTAATTACTGATATTTCAGAAGCTGTTCAGCGTCAGCATACACCTAAGGTTGCGTTTGTCGCGCAGTCTACTGACTATGTATCCTCAAGTGATAAAGCGATTGCTGCTCATGAAATTGATTTATCGGTCAGGGCATTGTCGATGGGGAAATTACATCACGCTATGATGGGGACTGCTGCTGTCGCAATCGGCGCTGCAGCGGCAGTACCTGGCACGCTAGTGAATTTAGCCGCAGGTGGTGGTGTGCGTGACTCGGTGAATTTCGGTCATCCGTCGGGTACATTACGGGTTGGTGCACAAGCTAGCCAAGTTAACGGAGAGTGGACTGTGACTAAAGCGAGCATGAGCCGTAGTGCGCGAATTCTGATGGAAGGTTGGGTGCGCATTCCTAATACATAACCCCTGCAATTGTACAACAGGGGGATGTATTAGTTTATTCGACGTTAGTTACTTTCTTCTGGCAATGCCTAGTTGTTGCGGACTGTCTGTTCAGCCATTTACTAATAGTAATTGTGACGAAAACAGGCAGGAACCAACTGGCGTATGTAGAAAATAGTGGCACATACGTTGTTAGTGGGGTAGATAGATATTCGGGTAATAAATCCAGAATATGCAATGCATCTAAGCCACCGAATATCACGGTAAGGCTAACGATAGTCACGTAAACCGGTAAATACGACTTTGTCGTTGGCAAGCACAAGGCTGTTAACACAAGTGCAATAGCTACGGGGCATAATACGAGTATGGCTGGTAGACTAATTGCTAGAATTTGGTCTAACCCGAAGTTAGCAATGACACCTGTCACGAAAGTTACAATTGCAGCCGTGATCGCAAACGGATAATTGAATGTCTGCTGGTAATATTCAGCGCAGGCATTAGTTAATCCGACCGTTGTTGTTAGACATGCCATGATAATAATGGCTCCGAGTAGATACTGACCCATAGGACCGAATATTTCTGCCACATAACGAGTAAGTAGTTCACCGCCATTAGTAGCACCTTCTGAAATCGACGCCGACGTAGCACCAACATAAGCCATAGCCAAATAACATGCTGATATTAGTAGGGCATAAATTACAGTTACTTTTAACGTGGCGATAAAGACTTCATGAGGTGACTCGTAGCCTTGTTCGCGGATGGATTTAATAATAATCCAACCAAATCCAACCGCCGCAATCGCGTCCATCGTCATATAACCTTGGATTAAACCACTGGTAATTGGTTGATATTGGTAGTCGGCAGTGGGGGGATTTAAGGTGCCTAGTGGGGTTATTACCGCAGCTAATGCCAATGCGACTAACATCAATATTAAGAGTGGTGTCATTATTTTACCAATGTAGTGAACTAATTTACCTTGCTGAAAGGAAAGTAGTAGGCTTGCAATAACAAAAATGATAGAAAATAGCAGTAGGTTATCACCAGAGAAGAATGGTTTTATCCCCATTTCATAAGCAACAGTCACAGCTCTAGGCATACCAAATGCAGGTCCTACCGCGGTAAGCAGTGAGACCCAAAAAGCAATTGCTAACGGTTTTGGTAGGGCATTGGTCAATTGACCACTGCTACTGAGTCGCCCTAAGACAATGAGGGTGAGAGAAGGAAGTCCTACCGCGGTAAGTGAAAATCCCAGCATAGCCGGAAGGTATTGTGTACCCGCTTCTAGACCCAGAAAAGGTGGGAAAATTATATTTCCAGCGCCAAGAAACATAGCAAAAGTCATTAGACCAATCGCAAGTAGGTTATGGTTTTTCAATGTACAGTCCTCATGCTGTTGAGCAGTGCTCAGTCAGCGTTGTTATTGTGGACCGTCAGATTGGCTGAAGAAAAAATGAGAAAGAAATAAAGTAATCCCTCCGTCAGCCAGGCTGACGGAAGTAAGCGTCAGCCTAGTTAATAATGACTCGGATGACTAGAATGACAGTAATAATAGTAGATTTTACGCACGACACAGCATCAAACATAACTTTGCATAAAGCAGTAGATTGTTGAGCTGAAGAATAAAGCATGAATGCATCCTAGTTATTTATCGTGGTAACCAATTCAATATACAAACAATAAACTACCGCGTAAACCCTTTGTGGTTAAATATATTAATTTATTTATATTTATGGTTTGTTGTTTTTCTAATCTGCATGGGAGGAAGGGAGGGAGTAACGTTTAGCCTAGAACACCAAACTAATCAAACCAGTTAATAGAATAATTGGATTAATAGTAAGATACCGTTATATTGTCAGCATATTTATTTCGAGGCTGACTTTATAATGGTAAAGGTAATTACATTTTTGATCATGAGCGTCTGTAGTTTTACGGCAATAGCGACCTCGGTAGACTGCGATAAAGCGTTTAACACATTAGAAATAAATTACTGTGCGAAAGTGGAATTAGATAAAGCGGAAGCTGAAATGCAGCGTTACCTGAATAAGAGTCTTGCTCAATATACAGCTGACACGAATGTGGTAGAGTCGATCAACATCGCACAATCAGCATGGCAATCGTATAGTAAATCACAGTGTGACTCGGTATTTACCTTATTTCGAGACGGAACCATGCGAGTCGTGATGACGCTAAGTTGTCGAACTAAGCTTACCCAACAGCGAACCCATGAATTGTGGTCACAATACTTAACGTATATGGACAGTGCTGAGCCTGTATTACCTGAGCCACGTATATCCGATCTGACTTAATTAACTTAAACAGCATGGCAGAAGACTTAAGCTCGCTCTGCCATTTTGCTGTAATGGGTTATGACTAGAAACCTTTATAGTAGGGATTAAGCATGCATTTAATGCGTTTTAGCACGACAAGTGCGGTCACACGTCCCCAACTAAAGAGTACGCGTTGGTGTAAACGGAATATGGTATCGTATAGGTTACGAATTAAGGATCCTTTTAGTACCAGTTTATTATTCATTAATGTACCCACTGCATTATCATGACCAACCGCCACAACCATACCGCCATCGTGGTAAATAAATGGCTGTAATGGTTTATTTTTTAACAGTCGATTAAATTGTTTTGCTAGGTGCGTTGCCGCTTGGTTCGCTGCTTGTGCACGGGGTGGTACAAAACTACCATCTGGTTGCGTGCATTGCGCGTTATCGCCGATCACAAAAATACTGTTATCCAAGCTAGATTGTAACGTCGACTTTACTATTAATTGGTTTAATCGATTTGTTTCTAAGCCATCGAGTTTCGTTAACCATTCCGCACACTTTATTCCCGCTGCCCATATTTGTAAATCGGCAGAAATAATCTCATTTTCGGATGTCACTAATTTACCTGCATCGGCTCGTTGTACGCGGGTGTTAGTTAGAACGGTAATCCCCTGTTTTTCAAGAGCCGTTTTAACTTTGTTGGACATGCATTCTGGGCTACCAGGTAATACGCGTTCAGCGGCTTCAATTAAGGTTATTTTAAATTCAGATGCTTGTCTGTAGCGTTGTAATTTTCTGCTTACTTTGGCTAGCTCAGCAGCGAGCTCAACACCAGTTGCTCCAGCGCCGACAATTGATATATGACGGGTACCCGTCGCTTTAAGCTGCTGCTTAACGTGCTGCCAAGCTTTTTGTGCTTGCCCTGATGAATCTAAAAATAAGCAATGTTCGCTAACACCGGGTGTTTGAAAGTCGTTACTTACTGCACCTACCGCCATGACTAAATGATCGTATTGCAATGTTGTCTCGTTATTCATCGTACCGCGTAAGCTAATTGTTTTAGTGTCTCGGTTTAACCCTGTCATCGCATCTTGAATATGGGTATAACCATTGCATTCAGCGTGTTGGAAGTAGCTAACAGAATCGAGTTCAGCATCAAATGTACCTGCAGCTATCTCATGTAAGCGAGGCTTCCAAAAATGATGTGAAGATGGCTCTATTAGCATCACTTCGTGACGTTTATTTCGACCTAATCGGGTGACTAATTCAAGTCCAGCTGCGCCACCACCAACAACAACAATTCTTAACATAATGTGCTCTACTATTTGGAATAACTTAATTTGATGGCAGCATTATAGCTGCATCTTAAATATTGATAATCCCTGGAAATAGTAAATTACTATTACTCAGCTGTAACAGTATTCGTGACAATGACATCTATACTTGACGAAGAGAGGGACGGTGTTTGATGGTGCTTTATAATATTTTATGAATTATATTAGTCGGTTAAATTAATTGTATTCGTAAGTTAAATAGTCTTGTTCAATGTTGAAAAACGCTATATATTGCCGCCATTAAACGTGATAATTAGTTGCCTAGAGCACATAAAATAGTAATAACAAAGAATCGGAGTAAAAATGAAAAACCACAGTATTAAAAGAATGAAGGATGTATTCTTTATTTTCAGATTTGTAAGCTGGATAGCCATTATCTGTTCATTATTAGGTTCTTTGTTATTGTTTGTCGTGGGTGCAATCAAAACGTATTATGCCTTTACCGCTGTTGCATTTGGCTATATTCCTGACGAGACATTAGCGCATCTTGATTCTGCTGATATAGCCACCGCCTATTTGATTAAAGGCTTAGATACCTTTTTGATTGCGCTGGTTTTATTCATTTTCGCCCATGGTGTGTTTACGTTATTCATTACTGATAGAAAGTTGGAAAATATTCCTACAGTATTAAGTTGGATTAAAACACCTGATATTGGTCACCTGAAGAATATTTTGGGTGAAGTGATTGTGATTATTTTGTTTGTTAAGTTTTTGGAGATGATCTTAATCAACTTGAATAACTTAAGCTGGGAGATCTTGATTTTGCCGATTTCTATTTTGCTTTTAGCATTGGCGTTAAAATTCTTGGATTTGAACGATAAGAAGGGTGGTCATTAAGACGAGTTGAACCTGCTGTAGTTACAACCCCACACTGCAACGCTGTTTTAGTTATCTAAAACAGCGTTTTTGCTTTATAGCCTATTTAGAATTGAAATCGGAGTAAAATAGTGGATTTAGGATACTGGATAAACTTTATTATGGTATTTGCCTTAGGCGTCATTCTGGTGCAAATATCTCACGGAAAAATACTCAACTCGAAAAGGATGAGTGTTAATTTCAGTCTTGGTTTTTTGAAATTAATCAGGTATATAGGGTTATTTGTAATCGTTTATAGTTGTTACGCTGTCATGATTGATGTTGTGATTGGCTATTAACGTTAAACTATAGCTGTCGTTATAAATGCCGAATCGTAATTATCAAAGGAGTGATAATGAATATTTTTATACCATTTATTGGAATGATAACTCTTACCCTCGCGGTATGGATTGTGATGTATGCGAAAAGACTTGTTTGGATTAGCAAGCATGATATTGATCCAAATAGTATCGCCACACCTGAAACACTGTCTGCGACAATACCCGATCAAGTAAACCACGCATCAAATAATTTTAAAAACTTATTCGAATTACCTGTCCTATTTTATGCGCTATGTTTATATCTAATAGCACAGGAGAAGTTGACGATATCTATATTTACCTTGCATATGCATTCTTTGTATTTCGCAGTCTTCACAGTGTCGTTCAGTGCTCTATTAATCATATTCCAGCGCGATTTTCATTGTATATACTTTCATCTTTAGCTTTGTGGGCAATGCTCGTTCGCTGTGTAATTACAGTTGTATAGCTAAAATATACTGACTTATCGTTTACCTATAAGCATTGAGTTGGTAGGGTGATAGTTAATCACATAGTTAATTTACTATTTTTGAAACTGATTCGTGTGGCATATTCAAATATGCATAGCTGTTATTTAAAATGGAGGTTTTAGTGCAAGGGTTAATCGCGCAATATACAGATGCTAATGAAGATAGCCGTCTTACTCGGCAGTTCATTGCGCAAATGGAATTTGATACCACGATGGATGTATTGAAATCGTATCTTATTCCTAAAGTAAAAGTCATTGAACTTGGCGCAGGTACGGGTCGTTACTCTCTTAACTTCGCTAAAATGGGTTGTGAGACAACGGCTGTTGAATTGGTTCCTGATCAAGTTAAGATTCTACAGCGCAAAGCCAAAGAGCAAGGTTTAACACTTTCAATTTATGAAGGTAACGCTTGTTCTGTCCCCTTTATTGAAAGTAACTCTCATGATCTTTGCGTTATTCTTGGACCGCTCTATCACTTGCAGACTCAAGAGCTGCGTAACCAAGCTATCGCTGAGGCTTACCGAATTCTTAAGCCGAATGGGGTGTTAGCAATCGCTTATATCTCGCGCTATTTCGTTGCCGGCATGTTTGCTCAACAATATCCGGAATTGGTGACACCTGAGGTGCTATCCTCGCTTCTAGAGTCAGGCTTGGTGCCAACGGCATTAGCTGATAGCTTTTTTAATGTGGGCTACTTTGCAACCCCAACTGAAGTGGAAAGACTTATTACTGCTGGTGGTTTTTCTAAACTAAGGCATGTGGCGACAGATGGTTTTAATCGCTATATCTCGTCAGGGGTTAATAATTTTACGACCGAGCAGTATCAAACATGGTTGAACTATCACCTAAAAACATGTGATGAACCGTCTCTATTAGGATCAAGTAATCATGGTTTATTACTCGCAAGAAAAATCAACGAGTAGAGGATAAATATGGATATTAAATACAGAACCTTAATACCCGAGGATCGCTTGCAGTATCGTCACGTACGTTTAGAGAGCCTCAAGTTACATCCTGAATGTTTTGGTGCTAAATACCTAGAGCAAATTAATATCCAGACGCTGTATTTTGAAAGGCTGATCCATGATGGTTACGAAGGTAACGTCATGCTTGGTGCATTTCATAGTCATAAGTTAGTTGGTTTGTGCGGTGTTACTGAGGTGTCGAGAGACGTAGCTGAAATTATCCAAATGTATGTTGAATCTGGTTATCGGGGTCAAAGTATTGGTGTGAATTTACTTTCACTAGCCAAGCAATATGCCTCGACAGAGCTTAACGTTGCTACGCTTAAGCTTGCTGTTTATCCAGAAAATCAAAGTGCGATCAGATCTTATGAGAAGTCTGGTTTTAAAATGCAGGAGTCGGCAGCAGATTTAACTGACGGTGAGCTTTGCATGGTGTTCGAGATTGGGCGTTAAAGGCAAAGGAGTTACAACATGACTGAATATTGGAATCCGATGGTGCCAGTATTAATGGTCAGTGATTTTAACGTGTAATTCGACTTTATAGCCGTTTACTTGGGTTTTCAGTGCGGATCCAACGTACAGAATAACTTAACAATGTGTCTTTTATGAAATATTATGGTTTTCTATCAACGGAGAACTTAATTGTGAATGACATATTAGCATTTAGTTTAATTGCACTACTTCTAGTTATATCGCCAGGACCAAATGGGGTATTGATTTTAAAAACGGCATCAGCACAAGGAAAGCACGCTTCAATCCTTAATATTTGGGGATTAACTGTGGCGACGTTCTTCCATGGCGCACTGTCCATTTTTGGTTTTTCAGCCTTGTTGATGCAATCTGCCGATCTATATTTCATCGTGAAAATATTGGGTGCAGGGTATTTATTCTATATTGGCGTTAAAGCAATTATTAGCTCTTATAAAACCAGCAATAATAACAACGAAACGAAAAACATAACGAAGACTGAAAGAAAGGGTCTTAGTTATTTTAATGAAGGATTTATAACGCAAATATTAAATCCAAAGGTATCTATGTTTTATTTAGCAGCCTTTCCTCAATTTATATCACCTGATAACTTCTCATATTTGAATGCATTTTCTTTAGTTTCAATTCATGCAAGCATCATATTCGTATGGTTCATTGGTGTTACTTTCGCAATAGACAGAATAAAGTCATCAGCCAAAAACTCTAAAATTGGTAATTGGGTTCAAAGGTTATCTGGCTCGGCGATGATATATTTCAGCTCTCTGATTTTGACGCAAAAATAAAGAGTTTGGTGCATTTTACAACAGGGAGGTAAGTATTATGACTAAAAGCACAATCCAGTATTGGAATACATTAACCTTGGCGAATAAAAGCCAATGGGAAGTCATTGCGGACACTAATGGCGAACTTGAACAACTGACATTATCTATGGATGATGCTACTGGTGATTATACTCGGTTAACTCGTTTTAAAGCGGGCGCAGATACGTCAGCGTTTGGTAGTAAGTATCATGATTATCCAGAAGAGATCTTCATTATCTCAGGGCGCCTTTTCGATGTGGCATTTGGTGTGTTGTTAGAAGCGGGTGATTTCGCCAGCCGTCCTCCGGGAGAAGTTCATGGGCCGTTTATTTGTGAGCAAGAATGTTTGGTTCTAGAAATATCCTTTCCAAGTCAATCAATTGTTTCAGAATGATTCATAGTAAGGTATTGTTAATATAATCAATAGGCTGGCTGATTATGTTAGTGATTAATTTATTTGTTTCAAGGAGAGAACATGCACATTCCAAGGACGTTTAAGCAAACAGATAGCGATACATTAAAAGACCTTATTGTTAAATATCCATTAGCGACGCTAATCAGTTATTCGGATGCTGGCTTAGAGGCTAACCATATTCCTTTTATATTCGACAACTCTCAAGGTGTTGATGTACTGCAAGGTCACGTAGCTAAAGCCAATGCTGTATGGAAAACGTTAAACGATAACGCGGACGTGTTGCTTGTTTTCAGTGGGCCAAATGGCTATATCTCCCCAAAGCATTATCCAACGAAGCAAAAAACGGGTAGGGCTGTGCCGACATGGAATTATATAGCTGTTCATGTAAAAGGCTCGATGCAGTGTATTCATGATGATACCTGGATCTTAAACCACATAACCAAGCTTAGTGACCAGCATGAAGCGGGCCAACCGAACCCTTGGTCAATCAATGATGCGCCCCCTGAATATATTCAAAGAATGTTACCTGCTATTGTTGGCTTGGAACTTGAAATTGTATCAATAACGGGTCAATGGAAAGTAAGTCAAAATCAACCGCATGAAAATCAAGTCGGAGTTGTTTCTGGGCTGGTGGATCAGGGTAGTTTTGAATCGTTAGAAATGGCTGATTTAGTGAATCAGTATATTAAAGATTAATAATGTAATTGAACATTTAGTTGTAACGGAGTCACGTGGCATGGAAGAAATTAAAGTAAGACACACTGAGCCTGAAGATGGCTTAGCTATTCGAGATATTTACGCCTGTAAAAATGCTTACAGTGGCACGCTGCAATTACCGAATCCATCGGTGAAGGGGTGGTCGGAACGTATGGCCAATGTACCTGCTAATGTCTATTCCTTTGTCGCCGAGATCAATGGTGAAATTGTTGGTAATATTGGCTTTGAAGTATGCAGTAATATGCGTCGACGTCATGTTGGCTCATTTGGTATGGGAGTTAAAGATCATTGCCAAGGTAAAGGTGTAGGTAGTGCCTTACTGGGTAATATTATTGATTTAGCAGATAACTGGCTTAACATCATGCGTATTGAATTAACGGTTTATACCGATAATCATTCTGCAATTGCATTGTATGAAAAATTTGGTTTCGTCATTGAAGGTGAGTCTAAAGCGTTTGCGTTTAGAGATGGTCAATACGTGAATGTTTATCATATGGCGCGATTTAACACGCTGGCGTGAGTCAATCACAGTCCGGCGACTAAATGAACACGGGTGCGTAGTAAAGGGATTAATATGCGGTGGCTAATTAGCTTTTCGTCATGGAAGAAAGTAGGCGTATTACTCGGTTTTAATTTTACTATTCAAGCCATTATTTTATTTATAATTTACCCTGCAATATCTCCCTCGACAAGCCCTCTTGATATACAAGTAGCGCTGACACCTGCATCCGTAGATACTTTTTTAGCAAGTATCGGTGAAAGTGGGAGGAGGCTTTATTATATCAATGAAAGTATTGTTGATATGCTGTTCCTACTTGTCTATGCCTGCACATATGTTTTGTTACTTATTGAGCTGTTTAAATCGACTGGTTTGGCTGCTTCACGCTTAGTGTATTTGGCGTTACTACCGTTTACGATAGCATTGGCAGACATGATCGAGAATTTTCATATATTAATCAGCCTTGATTTATATCCGATACAAAGTGAAGCTGTTATCCATATCTTGTTTTTAGCTAATATGGCTAAGCATGGTTTAACGGTAATATCGTTAGTTGTGGTGTTGGTACTTATTCTTCGGGTATTAGCGCTAAAATGTCAATTTAGAGGTGTGCATAATGGCTAAGATTTTCCTGTTTGACTGGGGTGGAACCTTGATGGTTAATCCTCCTCATATGCAAGGCAAGATGTGTAACTGGGAACATGTTGAAGCGATAAGTGGTGCTCACGATACGCTAGTGACGCTATCGAAAAATGGTTGTAAGCTTTATGTGGCAACGGGTGCTGCAGATTCGAGTGAAGCAGATATTAAAGCTGCATTTGAACGCGTTGGTCTAGATGGATATATATCGGACTTCTTTTGCCAATCTAACCTTGGTATAGGTAAAGGGACTGCTGCTTATTATAAAGCAATAATAGAAGTACTTGGTGTCGATGCAAATGAAGTGACTATGGTCGGTGATATATTACATCGCGATATCGAACCTGCTATTGAGGCTGGTTTAAATGCGATCTGGTATACACCTGATATTTCAGTGGCAGAAATGAATGGTGATTATCAACAGATCATACACCTCAGTGAATTATGTGAACTCTAAATTTTAGGGCATAACGTTTTTGAAAGGATATTTATATGCTAGCACTGAGACCTAATTGTGAATGTTGCGATAAAGATTTACCGCCATCTTCATTGGATGCGCTGATTTGTACTTTTGAGTGTACGTTTTGTTTATATTGTGCAGATACAATATTAAATTATGTTTGCCCTAATTGTGCCGGTAATTTGGTCACTCGGCCGATTCGTCCTGTTGATGCATTAAGGGACAATCCAGCGTCGACAACTCGCATATTAAAACCTGCAGGCTGTATCGATTCTAAATGATAGTAAGGGATGCCATCAATAATACATGGCATCCCTTATGATTATTTACAACGGCAATTACTTTATCGTCACTTTCTTAATAACAATAGCTTCGCTCGGTACGTCTTCATGGCCTTTCACTGTGGTCGTTCTAGAAAAGGCGATCATGTTCACCACATCCATCCCAGCTGTCACTTTACCAAAAGCGGTGTAACCCCAACCTGCATTTGTAGTGGTAGTATGGTCCAAAAAGTCATTATCATCTAAGTTAATGAAGAATTGAGCCGTTGCTGAATGTGGAGAGTCAGTACGTGCCATCGCAATGCTACCGATCACATTTTTAAGACCACGGTTTGCCTCGTTAGCAATCGCTGGTCGCGTTGATTTTTCTTGCATTTTTTCAGTGAAACCACCACCTTGGATCATGAAGTCTTTAATTACGCGATGGAAAATAGTGCCTTCATAAAAGCCTTCTTTACAATAGCGGATAAAGTTTTTCGACGTAACAGGCGCTTTCTCCATATTGAGTTCAATTTCAATGTCACCTAAGTTTGTGGTAAAAATAATCATTTTGTTGCACCATCGTTGTATTAGAGTCGGTATTAACATCGTTACGAATATAGTTATTCGTAACGGTATACGTTTAATGGCTGCAGTATACGGTGTTTTCAAGATAATGAGCTATAAACTGTAGTTTGATAAGGATGTTATTATGATGAGAGTAATAAAATTAACGCTGATTACAGCATTCAGTACTATTGTAATCGGGTGTTCGGATACCAGTAAAAGTGAAATGGCGACCGTGACCGAAGATACGATATTGGCTGCGACAGAGGTTGTTCATGATGTTAAACCACAAGCCTGCACTCATGCCTGGTATTCTGAAATAGATAGTCAGTTAATCACTGATGATGGGCAAGGGCATGGACCTGATTTAGGCTCGCTGGAATGGCGTTCAGTGATTGAATTTAAATTAGGTATTCGAGGTGACTCAAATATACCAGCGCGAAATTCAGCGTTATGGTGCGACTATATCAACAGACTCAGTACGGTTAGATAACGCTTTAAAACTACTATCATTTAGATGATTACTCTTATAGGATCACGACTTCTTATCATCTAAAGTTAACCGCACATTATGTCTATTCAATTTATACACAATATCCCCGTCGGTGTCAGGTTCATGCTGATGTCAGCATTGGCTTTTGCGATCATGACGGCTTGCGTTAAGTTAGTTAGTACCCATGGTATTCCTGTCTTTGAAATTGTAGCGGCAAGAGCGATCGTGTCATTGATTATTAGCTATGTCGATGTGCGTCGAAAACGGCTATCTGTTTGGGGGCATAACAAACCATTATTGATAGCGCGCGGTGCTGTTGGTTCTTTAGCACTTATCTGTGTTTACTACGCCGTGACGACATTGCCTTTAGCTGAGGCGACTATTTTGCAGTATTTACATCCTGTATTTACCGCGTTACTTGCCTTGGTGTTTCTTAAAGAGCGTATTCAACGCTCGACTATTGTGTGTATTTTGTTTTGTATTGTTGGCTTAGTACTTATTGTTAGTCCTGAAATAGCATTGTCAGCAGGTGAAGAGTTATCATTAATAAGCGTGGCTGTTGCACTCATGGGGGCGTTAGGCAGTGCTATTGCATATGTGATCGTGAAGCGTCTTAGTAACACTGAAGATAGTTCGGTGATCATATTTTATTTCCCTCTGATGGCATTACCTTTATCCGTATTTTTGTTAGGGGATGATTTTGTTATGCCAGATGCTGAAGCATTGGTATTACTTATCTTGATTGGTATTTTTACTCAAATTGGTCAGGTCGGATTAACGAAAGCGATGAAAACTGAAGTCGCAAGCAAAGCGACGGCTTATTCCTATATACAAGTGGTGTTCTCTATCATATTTGGTTGGTTATTGTTTAGTGAGATACCCTCTATATGGACTTGGGCAGGTGGTGCTTTGATTATTATCGGTGCGTTAATTAACGTATTTGGTAGCTTTAATCGCCGCGGAGTAAAAGTCTAAAGCTCACTTATCATCTATAATAATATGATGTGCATCAATACTTTGAGATATAGACCTCGAAGTATAAGCATAAAGGGATATTATTGAAGGTGTTAAGTAGTGATGAGGGCGTTAACTATTCACTGCGCATTAAATTAATTCGTGTCGGGGGCAAATTATGTCAGTTAGAAAGCATAAACGTAAAGCAGCAAAACATTCAAATAAACACCAACATGGCATTAAACAAACGAGCTTTGTCAGTACTCATCCTCGAGCTGCTATGTTCATGGGCTCAGCGCTTATTATTATCGGTCTATTTTTACTTATTATAGGTATGGGCAGTGATGCCAAGTTTGGCTTGGCAATGCTATCAATGGCAACTGGTTCATTAATTTTCTTTTTCGCTAATTCGGCGTTACCTAAGAAAGTTGAAAAATAATAACGTTACGCGTATGCAATGCTAGATATAGCCCAACTTTATTGTCATTTTTGCAATTAATTTTTATTTAAGGCAAAGATTACATGCGCATTTTTATTAAAATGAGAATGAAAAATCGACCGCCGGGTATTTGTTCATCAAGGTGGTCTCATCAACCTCTGTGATCCCGGTATTTCCTCTAGTTTTCCAACGTCCGCAACTCCTGAAGGGCTTCGAAAGAACACTTCACCATTACCATCTAAATTCAGCGTTGTCAGCGTATCTACTAGCAGACTTAAATCGATCTCAATTAAATAGCTATCTTTAAGGTTAAGTGCGGTTAGTTGCGTTAAGTTTTCTATTTGTCCGAGTAAGCCTTGCATTTCGTTTTCTCCGCTATCTGATAGATCAAGCACCTGTAATTGATGCAGACTACTTATTTCGTTAAGTAAGGGACTAATAGGGTCTTTAAATGCAGAGACGTAATATCTGGTCATTGGGTTAGTCCACTTAAATCATTAACACCCCCTGAACAAGTCAGTTTAAGACCTAATTCAGTGATGCAATTACTCAGTGTTTAATTAGTAGCGTTAAACTCCGGTAAATCAAGTTATACGGGATTATATAAAACATCGTTATCTCTTTAATTACAATTATGAGCATGGAATAAATGGCTGGTAGCACAACTTATGGCGCGAGAAAGTATAGTCTTTAGATAGTTATAATAAATTCTTTAAAAAATCAGTTTAATCGCTTACATTAGATAGTCATCCAATAAAGGTTTAAACCGTTTAAGCTGCATTGTTAACAAGGAAAATTGATATGAGTCGGACATATAACTTTTGCGCTGGTCCCGCAATGTTGCCAGCTGCAGTGATGGAACAAGCCCAAAAAGAATTTATTAATTGGAATAATACCGGCGTATCGGTAATGGAGTTGAGCCACCGTAGTAAAGACTACATGGCTGTTGCCGCTGCGGCAGAACAAGATTTACGAGATTTATTAGCGATCCCAGATAACTACAAAGTTATTTTTTCACAAGGTGGTGGTCGCGGTCAGTTTGCTGCTGTACCACTGAATATCCTTGGCGATAAAACTCAAGCAGATTACTTATTAACAGGCCAATGGTCTAAGTCAGCAGTTGTTGAGGGTAAAAAGTACTGCCAAGTGAATGAATCAAACATTCTAATGCCAAGTACGGATGGTGTTGTTGCTGTTAAGCCTGCTTCACAATGGCAAGTTTCAAGTCAAGATACTGCTTACGTGCACTACTGCCCGAATGAAACAATCGAAGGCATTGAAATTAATGATATTCCAGACACTGGGGATATCCCATTAGTGGCGGATATGTCGTCAAACATCCTTTCTAAACCATTAGATATTAGCAAGTTTGGTATTATCTATGCTGGTGCGCAAAAGAATATCGGTCCATCTGGTCTGGGCGTTGTGATCGTTCGCGATGACTTACTCGACAAAGCAAGGCAGGAAACACCATCCATCTTTAATTATAAATTGATGGCTGAAAATGATTCAATGTTTAACACTCCGCCAACGTATTCTTGGTATTTAGCCGGACTTGTATTTAAGTGGTTAAAAGCTCAAGGTGGTCTATCTGCAATTGAAGAAATTAATGCTGAGAAAGCTAAATTGCTTTATGACTACGTTGATAGCAGCGATTTTTATAGTAATAATGTGGCAAGTGTAAACCGTTCAAAAATGAATATTCCGTTTACATTAGCGTCAAGCGATTTGGATTCGGCATTTTTACAGCAGTCGCAAGATGCGAATTTAATGGCGTTAAAAGGTCACCGTATTGTTGGTGGTATGCGTGCGAGTATTTATAACGCGATGCCGATAGAAGGTGTTAAAGCGTTAATTAAATTTATGGAAAGCTTTGAACGTCAACAACGTTAATCGTAGCGTGTTCTAAATAAGAGCAACATAGTAGCCTATTAAGGCAATGGATAAATGAGCTGAACACGGCAATGCCGACGACAAGGATTTAATATGAGTTGTGATTTTTTTGCTTTAGCAAATACAGGGGTACAAGGTTTACACCCTTATCAAGCGGGAAAGCCGACTGATGAATTAGAGCGTGAATTAGGGTTAACTAATATTGTTAAATTAGCATCTAATGAGAATCCATTAGGGGTTGGTGAGTTAGTTAAAGCGGCGTTAGAGCAGCAGTTAGCGGGTATCACACGATATCCAGACGCGAATGGCTTTTATTTAAAGCAAGCTCTAGCAGACAAATACGATTTAATGCCGGCACAGTTTACCTTAGGCAATGGCTCGAATGATGTACTTGAACTCATCGCTCGTAGCTTTGTGACACCAGAACACGAAGTGATTTTTGCTCAGCATGCATTTGTCGTATATCCGTTAGTGACACAAGCGATTGGCGCGACAGGTATTGCGGTACCGGCGAAAGATTGGGGGCATGATCTTCCGGCGATGTTAGCCGCAATTACAGAGCGCACGCGTCTTATCTTTATTGCCAATCCAAACAACCCAACGGGTACATTTTTAACGGCTGAAGCGTTATATGCATTTTTAGCTCAAGTACCAAAAGATGTGATAGTGGTACTTGATGAAGCATATTTCGAATATGTAGATAGAGAGCTACAAGCGCCGTCGATTACCTGGTTAACGGAATTTTCGAACCTAATCATTACGCGCACTTTCTCTAAAGCCTATGGCCTTGCAGGTTTACGCGTCGGTTATAGCATGTCACATCCTGACATTGCTGATATTTTAAATCGTGTGCGTCAGCCATTTAATTGTAATAGCTTTGCATTGGCAGCCGCGCAAGCAGCATTGTCTGACCATGATTTTTTAACCGCCAGTGTGACATTAAATAATCAGCAGCGCGCCGTACTCGAAACATTTTTCAGTGACCAAAATATTGGCTATATTCCATCAAAAGGTAATTTCATTACGGTGGAATTAGCTCAAGACCCTGCTGCAGTTTACCAAGCATTATTACATAAAGGTGTCATTGTACGCCCGGTTGCTGGTTATGGTCTAACTAAGCACCTACGTGTAAGCATCGGTACTGCGCTGGAAAATGAAACATTTATGCAAGCTTTGGTAATCGTGTTGCCTGAATTAGACGCACAGTAATATCAGCTAAGATTGTAGTCCTTATTCTGTTTTCTGTTAATGGCGGCTTATATTAAGGTTAGTATTAAGACCTTATGTGTAGGTCTTATTTGCAAACATGATATGAAAACAGGATGTAGAGAATCAAAAATTTAAAAATTAAGTGAATAAATTATGGAAAAATTAACATTACAACCAATTGGTCAAGTATCAGGCACTATTAACTTACCAGGCTCTAAAAGTGTTTCAAACCGTGCATTATTACTTGCGGCATTAGCTGAAGGCACGACACGTTTAACTAATTTATTAGACAGTGATGATATTCGTCATATGTTGAACGCATTGACAAAGTTAGGCGTGCAGTATGAACTGTCTGCCTGTAAGACAATTTGTACCGTAACAGGTTTAGGTCGTGCATTTTCTGTAGAAGAAAAACTTGAGTTATTTTTAGGTAACGCGGGTACGGCAATGCGCCCTTTATGCGCAGCGTTATGCTTGAGCGAAGGTGAGTTTGAACTCACTGGCGAACCACGCATGGAAGAGCGCCCAATTGGTAGCTTAGTTGATAGTTTACGCCAAGCTGGTGCAGACGTTACTTATTTAAAGAATGTCGATTACCCACCAGTATTAATTAAAGGCACTGGCCTTAAAGGTGGTCATATTAAGATTGATGGCAGTGTATCAAGCCAATTCTTAACCGCATTTTTAATGGCAGCGCCTTTAGCTGAAAATGACACGACGATTGAAATTATCGGTGAACTTGTGTCGAAACCGTATATTGAAATTACACTGCACATAATGCAACAGTTCGGCGTTACGGTAAGCCATGATAATTACCAGACCTTTACTATTAAAGGTCTGCAGACATACCAAGCTGCAGGTGATTTCTTAGTTGAGGGCGATGCATCTTCTGCGTCATATTTCCTTGCTGCTGCCGCAATTAAAGGCGGTAAGATCCGTGTAACGGGTATTGGCAAAAAATCAATCCAAGGTGATATCCAGTTTGCTGATGTGATTGAAGCTATGGGCGGTAAAATCACCTGGGCGGATAGTTATATTGAAGCGGAAGTGGGGGAGTTGAAGGCGGTTGATTTAGATATGAATCATATTCCTGATGCGGCGATGACCATTGCGACAACTGCATTGTTTGCAAAAGGTACGACTGTTATCCGTAATGTATACAACTGGCGCGTAAAAGAAACCGACCGTTTAGCGGCGATGGCGACTGAGTTACGTAAAGTTGGCGCTGAAGTGGAAGAGGGTAATGATTACATTAAAATCACCCCTCCTGCACAACTGATTCACGCTGCTATTGATACTTATAATGATCACCGTATGGCAATGTGCTTTTCACTCGTGGCATTGAGTGACACACCTGTCACGATTAACGATCCTGGTTGTACATCAAAAACCTTCCCTGATTATTTCGACCGCTTTGTTGGTCTAGTGCAAGCATAAGCTTAAACGCCTTATATTTGATGTTGCTACGGCAGTATCAATCTTAAAAGCGAGATATTACTGATAAGGTGATATCTCGTTTTTTTTGTTTACGGCTATTATTCCATACATTTTTCATGAAGATCCGTTATAATCGCGCCCAGAACCATGCAGCTCAATATAAAGTTGCATGTTAGATATTGAGTTTGGAGAATTTATGACCGCAGTAGCACCAATAATTACAGTCGATGGGCCGAGTGGCTCTGGTAAAGGTACTTTATGCCAATTACTTGCGGCTAAGCTAGGTTGGCATATACTAGATAGTGGCGCCATTTATCGTGTCTTAGCATTAGCGGCGATGCACCATGATGTTAATTTAGACAACGAAATGGGTCTAACCGCGCTTGCAGCTAACCTAGATGTGCGTTTCGTACCAACTGCTGATGGGTTACAAGTTATCCTAGAAGGCGAAAATGTATCACGTGAAATCCGTACTGAAGAAGCGGGCTTTGCAGCCTCTCGTGCCGCGGTTTATCCTGCAGTCCGTGAAGCATTATTACAGCGTCAACGTGACTTCCGCACGGCTCCCGGCCTGATTGCAGATGGTCGCGATATGGGTACTGTGGTATTCATTGATGCGCCTGTAAAAATATTTTTAGACGCTTCTGCTGAAGAAAGGGCTGTTCGCCGCTTTAATCAGTTGCAAGACAAAGGCTTCGATGTTAGCATGTCAGCCCTTCTGGAAGAGATCGAAAAGCGAGATCATCAAGATCGCAACCGATTGGTCGCTCCATTAAAGCCTGCAGATGATGCTCTGGTTATCGATTCGACATCTATGTCAATCGAAGACGTAGTTGCTAGTGTGTTGGCTTTTGCAGAAGGTAAAATTTAAGGTAGTCGGTATTCTGTCGATTATTTAGCAGTCAAGCATCAAGGATGATGATGACTTTTGATTAACAACCCACATTAGCCGGATTGCTTATGTGAACGTTTTATAAGTACATATAACTCATTATGAATGAATCTTTCGCTTTACTCTTTGAAGAGTCACTACAAGAACTTGCTGCTCCTGGTAGCATCATCAAAGCAACTGTTGTTGCAATCGAAAACGGTTACGTTTTAGTTGACGCTGGTCTTAAATCAGAATCTTCTATTCCTGCTGAAGAATTCAAGAACGCTGCTGGCGAACTTGAAGTTGAAGTTGGTCAAGAAGTTGATGTAGCACTAGAATCAATTGAAGACGGTTTCGGTGAAACTCAACTTTCTCGTGAAAAAGCTAAACGCCACGAGTCTTGGATTCAGCTTGAAAAAGCATACGAAGACCAAGAAACTGTTATCGGTGTTATCAACGGTAAAGTTAAAGGTGGTTTCACGGTTGAAGTGAACACAATTCGCGCATTCTTACCAGGTTCTTTAGTAGACGTTCGTCCTGTACGTGACACTACTCACCTTGAAGGCAAAGAGTTAGAGTTCAAAGTAATCAAACTTGACCAAAAACGTAACAACGTAGTTGTTTCACGTCGCGCAGTTATCGAAACTGAAAACAGTGCAGAACGTGAAGAACTTCTTGCTAACCTTCAAGAAGGTCAAGAAGTTAAAGGTATCGTTAAGAACCTTACTGACTATGGCGCATTCGTTGATCTTGGTGGTGTTGATGGTCTTCTACACATTACTGATATGGCTTGGAAACGCGTTAAGCACCCAAGTGAAATCGTTAATGTTGGCGATGAAATCAACGTTAAAGTTCTTAAATTCGATCGTGAACGTACACGTGTATCTCTAGGTCTTAAGCAATTAGGCGAAGATCCATGGGTAGCTATCGCTAAACGTTACCCAGAAAGCACTAAGCTGACTGGTAAAGTTACAAACCTAACTGACTACGGTTGTTTCGTTGAAATTGAAGAAGGCGTTGAAGGTCTAGTTCACGTTTCTGAAATGGATTGGACTAACAAAAACATTCACCCTTCTAAAGTGGTTAATGTTGGCGATTCTGTTGAAGTTATGGTTCTTGATATCGATGAAGAACGTCGTCGTATCTCTCTAGGTCTTAAGCAATGTATTGCTAATCCTTGGGAAAACTTCTCAACTTCACGTATCAAAGGCGAGCAAGTTACTGGTAAGATCAAATCTATTACAGATTTCGGTATCTTCATCGGTCTTGACGGCGGCATTGACGGTCTAGTTCACCTTTCTGACATCTCTTGGGATGCTACTGGTGAAGAAGCCGTTCGTGACTATAAGAAAGGCGACGAAATCACAGCTGTAGTTCTACAAGTAGACCCAGAGCGTGAACGTATTTCTTTAGGCATCAAGCAAATTGATGAAGACCCGTTCAACGAATACCTAGCTAATAACAAGAAGAATGCTATTGTTAATGGTACAGTTACTTCAGTTGACGCTAAAGGCGCAACAATTGAATTAGCTAAAGGCGTTGAAGGTTACATCCGTGTTGGCGATATCTCTCGCGACCGTATCGAAGATGCAAGCCTAGTATTATCTGAAGGCGAATCACTTGAAGCTAAATACGTAGGTGTTGATCGTAAAAACCGCGTAATCAGCCTTTCAATTAAAGCTAAAGATGAAGCTGACGAGAAAGAAGCAATGGCTAGTGTAAACAGCCAACCGCAAGAGTCTGGTCTTTCTGCTATGGCAGAAGCATTTAAAGCTGCTAAAGGCGAATAATAAGCCTGAGGGGTGTTTATTCACCCCTTATTAGCACGATGTCGATAATATTCTTAATGGAGACTATATGACAAAATCAGAACTAATCGAACGTCTTTGCACTGCAAATTCGCAGCTAGCTACTAAAGATGTTGAATTATCTGTGAAAGCTATACTGGATCAGATGGTAGATACTTTAGCAACTGGCGATCGAATTGAAATTCGCGGTTTTGGAAGTTTTTCTCTACATTACCGTGAGCCTCGAATTGGGCGCAATCCTAAATCAGGTGAAAAGGTTGAATTAGAGGGCAAATACGTTCCTCATTTCAAACCGGGTAAGGAACTTAGAGATCGTGTTAACGCTTCGCTATAGTAGTTAATACTTGCTAAAACGACATACTTAGGTGTGTCGTTTTTTTTTACCTTTTTTTTAACCATCTTTAAAATGGTTATTTTCATTTATATAGCCAGAAGCCCCTTGCTGTGCTGTTTCTATACTAGCAGAGTGCAGTTGTTTTGGATTTCACCATATATTACTAGCACTTGATTCATTTATTGGCGATAATCCATGGTATATATAATTTGTATCACAGAGGATGTCGATGAAATCATTTATCTTATTTATAATTATCGCTTGTATACTGGCGTTAGCAGCTGCATTTGCTGCAAGTAACGATCAGTTAGTGGATTTTAATTATCTTGTCGCACTCGATGCATTTAAACTATCTTCTCTGCTTATAGGTGCATTTGTCGCTGGATTAGTTATTGCTGGTACATGTATGGCTTTGTTGATAATGAAGTTAAAGCTATCTATATCGAAATTAAAACGTAAATCTAAGCGTCAAGAGACAGAGCTTGAGAGATTACGTATTACTGATATTAAAGGTTAAATTACCGTATGTTCGAACTTTTATTTCTTTTACTTCCTGTTGCCGCTGCGTATGGCTGGTATATGGGTAGAAGAAATGGCCGCTATTTACAACAAGATAAGCAACATACAATCTCTAGAGAGTATGTGACTGGGCTTAACTTTTTATTATCAGACCAACCTGATAAAGCGGTTGATTTATTTATCGATTTACTTGATGTTGATAGTGAAACTATTGATACGCATTTGGCTCTCGGTAATCTATTTCGCCAACGTGGTGAAGTGCAACGCGCAATTAAGATCCACCAGAATCTTATTGCTCGCCCGTCATTAACGCATGAACAGCGTAACCTTGCATTATTACAACTCGCGAGAGATTATCTTGCGGCTGGCCTTGTTGATCGCGCAGAAGAATTATTTTTGAAATTGATTGATGAACCTGATCATCGTCAAATTGCATTATCGCAACTCATCATTATTTATGAACAAACTAAAGAATGGGAGCAAGCTATAGCGGTCGGTAATAAACTCAGAAAAATGGGTGATGTTAAAACTGATCGTAAAATTGCTCATTTCTATTGTGCCTTAGCCAAATCTCCAGCGCTGCTTGATGAACCCAAGAAACGTTTAACAAGTCTTAAGAAAGCCCTGCAGCATGACAAGCTCTGTGTGAGAGCAAGTATTATGCTTGCTGATTTACATATTGAACAAGGCGAATATAAAAAAGCCATTGTTTGGCTTGAGCATGTGATGACTCAGGATATTGACTTTGTCACTGAAATATTACAGAAATTAAAAAATTGCTATGTTGAAATAAACGATGAAGACGGTTTTATTCATTTTCTTAACGACGCACAAAATAATAAAGCAGGTATCAGTGTTGCAATTGAGTTAGCTGATTTCACTGTTAGCAGTGTTGGTTTAGAGCCTGCAGAAAAGTTAATTTTAAATCAAATTGTTCGCACGCCGACGATGAAAGGTTTTTACCATTTAATGCAATACCAAGAGCAAGCAGCGGAAGAGGGTAAAGCAAAAGAAAGCTTAACTATGCTGCGAAACTTAGTTGGTGAGCAACTTAAATTAAAGCCAATTTACCGTTGTCGTAAGTGTGGCTTTAGTACCAAAAGTATTTATTGGCACTGTCCGTCGTGTAAACGTTGGGGAAGTGTTAAACCAATTCGTGGCTTAGATGGTGAATAGCGCTATTAAACAAGTCATGTCTAATAATGATAAAAAGTAGCTATGAATAATAGCCACCAATAATAAGAATACGATAATGATTAACCGGACCTAGGAAGAGATATGTTGCAAGATAGTAAAGTAGTTGTCGCACTGGATTATGCTGATGAAGCAAGTGCATTGAATTTTGTTGATAAAATCAATCCTAGCCAATGTCGTTTAAAAGTTGGCAAAGAAATGTTTACGTTATTTGGGCCTGAGTTCGTGCGTAAATTAGTTGCACGTGATTTTGATGTGTTCTTAGATCTTAAATTTCATGATATTCCAAATACTGTTGCTAAAGCAGTTACAGCTGCCGCTGAGCTAGGCGTGTGGATGGTTAACGTGCATGCTTGTGGTGGTAAACGTATGATGGAAGCTGCAAAAGCAGCATTAGTTCCTTATGGTGATAAAGCACCTATTCTGATTGCCGTGACTGTACTGACAAGCATGGAACAGGAAGATCTCGCGCAAATGGGTGTGAATATCACCCCTGCTGAGCAAGTGATTCGTTTAGCGAAGTTAACACAAGAAAGTGGTTTGGATGGCGTCGTTTGTTCTTCACAAGAAGCGTCAATGCTGAAAGAGTCGTTAGGTCAGTCATTCCAGTTAATTACGCCTGGGATTCGTCCAGCGGGTAGTGCTGCAGGCGATCAACGTCGAATTATGACGCCTGTTGAAGCCGTGGCTGCTGGTTCTGATTACTTAGTGATTGGCCGACCAATCACGCAAGCTGAATCTCCAATGCAGGTATTAACTGAGATAAATGAAAGTTTAGCGAGCTAAATTGTTTTTTGTTTCACGTTAAATCGATAAGAGCGCTCAGGCGCTCTTTTTTTTATTTAGATATACAAAGAGAGGCGCGATGATAAAACCAGTCACAAGACCATATAGATGCGCTTCTGTGAGTACTTTAGCTGCAATTAACTGACTCATTTCGGCGGAGCTATCAAACAACTGCTCATGGAGCACTTTGATTATAGTACCAATGATCAATACATAGCCTGAATAGTATTTCTTACTCACATCGATGATCGCGCCGACAATAATAATGCCATGTAAAATCCCTGATAAACCGACATACAAATGTGTACTGGGTGATAGCCATAATATGCCAATACCGACACCAATCGACAAGCATAAAATCAAGCTAGCGTACGCGATGCTACTATAATAGCGATAATGTAAGCCTGCTATGACCGTTAATGCGCTTAAGTTCAATAGTAGATGATAAATATTCGTGTGATTAAAATTGCCACTGATGATGCGCCAGTATTCACCCTCGATAATCAATTCCCTGTTATAATCCCACACGGTTATATTATCGGCGGAAATCGCGAATATAATGAGGCATAATAGCCCGAGGCTTAGCCAGTTTATCCACCGATGTTGAATTAGCATATTTTATTAATCCATAATGTTTAGGTTTGTCGTGAGTAAGAGAAAAAAATGTCCGGTATGTGACAAAGCATTACCCGCTTGTATCTGTCAGCATATAGTCGCTATTGATTCTGATATTGAATTAATTATATTACAGCACCCTACTGAAGTGAAAAATGCGATTGGTACTGCCCGTATTCTCAATCTTTCATTACCACAATGTCAAATTATAATTGGTGAAGATTTTACCGAGAATACCATTCTAAATACGCTATTGAATGATCCTCTAAGACAGTGTTTTCTACTTTATCCAAGTGATGACAGTGTTACTGCAGACTCTTTGGTTAACGATAATCACGGCGATATTGAAACAAATGTTGAAAATATGAAGTCGGCAGTGAATACTAAACGTACTTTTATTTTACTTGATGGCACTTGGCGTAAAGCATTTAAAATGTATCAATCTTCACGTAATTTACAATCAATACCTGCAGTCCGATTGAATGCGCTGCAAGCAAGTCAATATACAATAAGACAAACTAAGATCGAAGGTGGACTATCGACTGTTGAAGCTGGGTTTTTATTACTTTCAACGTTAGATCAAGATGCTGAGAAGTATCAACCACTGATGAGTGCATTTGAATATATGATTAACTTTCAAATAGCCCAAATGCCAGATGGATTATTTAACAAGAATTATAGATAGCGGAAATAAAGCACGCGAATAAATCATTAATTAATATTGGATTTAATATGTCACAACAAGCAATGATTGAAGCAATTAACACCGAAATGCCATTTGGTAAGTATCGAGGGCGGTTATTACTTGAATTACCTGAACCTTATTTAGTTTGGTTCCACAGTAATGGTTTCCCAGATTCTAAACTTGGGCAACAACTTGCGCTTATCTATGAAGTTAAGTTAAATGGATTGGAGTCAATGCTCGCGCCGTTATTAAAAAGGCCGTCGCGCATTTTGGACCGTGAAGGTCAATAGTTTTTAAGAGCGTGAAGGTAAATAGATTGGATCGTTAAAGTTAGCAGCGTCAAGTATCAGATTGGTTCCGATACTTGACGCTGCTAACATCGAGATATCAGTATTAACGGGTGATGATAGTTAATACTTTAGCTGCTAAGTTTAGCATTACGCTTGTTTCGCGATAAAGCCAGACTCTAACTTATCCGATATCATGGTTGTTAATAATAGAGTCTGCTGTTCAGAGCGAGCAATTGCTGGTAATTGACCCCAGATTGGTTTCGGCCAGCAAGCATCCTCTTTAAAACGAGCAACATGATGGATATGTAATTGTGGCACCATATTACCTAAGGCTGCAATATTGATTTTATCAGCGCTTAATCCGTCTTTTAATAATTTACTGACAGCATTAGATTCAGATAAAAATTGAATTTGTTGCTCGCTAGTCAATTCATGAAATTCGCTGATCTCATTAATTTTAGGAACTAAGATTAACCACGGGAAGTTGCCATCTTTAGCCAATAAAACTTGGCATAGCGGAAACTCTCCAACAAGGATTGTATCTGCAGCAAGCTGTGGATGTAATATAAATTGTGTCACAAAGATCCCTCTAGATTAAGAATTCTTCAATCGTACCTTTTGCATTCATTACTTCTTGAAGCGGTAAAGGCATGCGGCCTTGGCCTGTCCATGTTTTAGCATCACCATTAAGATCATAAGCATATTTTGCAGGGCGAGGGCCACGTTTCGTTTTCGTTTTTGCTTTTTCAGATGTTGCGTCCGTTAAACCCATTAATTCTTCAGGGCTAATACCGTTTTCTTTAAGCTGTAATAAAATCTCATTCATCTTAGCTTGTTTTTCTTGCTGCTTTTCTAAGTCAGCGGCTTCAGCTTCTTTGCGATCATTTACAATCGTAGTGAATTTAATTAAAACATCTTCAAGTTGTTCAACACTTAATTCTTTTGTTGCAGCGCGCAGGCTACGAGCATTTAAAAATACTTTAATAAAATCATTCATAATTAACACCTAAACTTAGAGAGGGGATGAGTAACTCTTATAGAACTAATGTAGCAGTCTTATACAACTAACAGAGCATTATTATAAAAATATATAGTTCTCTAATATAACGACATAGAACTTGAATACAACTAATATACGCTTAAATAGAATAATACTCTAATATAATTAATATACTAACCTCGAGTAGAACTGTAATGTATTTACATTTATTTACTAAGAGGTACGAATATAAATAGATTTACTCATTTGCTGAACATTATAAATGTAATTTAATGCGATAGCCTTGTACTCTTTTTTTAAAATACTTAATGGCTTTATTGTTTTAAATAGCGTTACTTTATGTTGAATTAATAGCTGACTTAACCCCTAGGCTTTAATGTTGCTCGTTGTGCATTTTTTGAACATTATAGCTGGCTTTGTCTTGAAGTGGTGAAGTTATCTGCTATCATCTTGTTTCCTCCTAAGTAGAGGTGCGCGATTTATTAGTAGTATTGTTTAGGTAGCTCCTATAATAACGATACAAAAGGGTATTGCGCCGAAGAGTGGATATTTAGCTAAAGATATTCATTCTGGGGATGTGTTCGAATAGAGACATCACTGTCATAGTCAATTTTAAATTAACTATGGGGCGCTACTGAAATAGAAGAGTTATAAGTGTTATCTTTACATCCATCGTTTGTAAATAGCCTTAATCCACATCTCATCTGTCTTGTTCGGTCGCTCCCTGTAAAACTTATTAGGTCAAAGGGATCATGGAACTCATTAATTACTCAGATTCAGCGTTATCGCTGGTTGTACCATTAGTTGCACTTACATTAGCAATTTTAACGCGTAAAGTATTGTTATCACTTGGTTGTGGTATTTTACTCGGCGCCCTATTTTTAACAGATTTTAATGTTGTTAACGCGGCTAAACACGTTTCAGACTTAGCGCTAAGCTTAGTTTGGGAATCAGGTGATGCGAGCAAGGGCTCGTTCTGGGAAGTGGGTTCATTCAACACTTGGAACTTATCTATCATCGTATTCTTGTTCATACTGGGTATGCTAACGAGCATTATGATGGTAAGCGGCGCAACAAGTGCGTTTGCTGATTGGGCGAAACAACGTATTACCACCCGCCGTGGCAGTACATTATTGACTGCATTTTTAGGTATTTTCATCTTTGTTGATGATTACTTTAATAGCCTTGCGGTAGGTAGTGTGAGTCGTCCATTGACAGACCGCTACAAAGTATCTCGTGCTAAGTTAGCTTACTTACTTGATTCGACTGCTGCACCTATGTGTGTATTAATGCCGATTTCAAGCTGGGGTGCTTATATTATTGCCGTTATCGGTGGTATTTTAGCAAGCCATGCTATTACTGATGTCAGCCCGCTTGCTGCGTTCGTACAAATGATCCCGATGAACTTTTACGCTATCTTTGCTATCGCAATGGTATTTGCTGTTGTGTTGTTAAACCTTGATTTTGGTTTAATGGCGAAAGAAGAAGCTGCGGCGAAAGAAGGTAAATTATTTGATGATAAGAAAGGTCGTCCTGCTGGCGCAACGGTTGATTTAAAAGAAGCGGAAGGTGGTAACATCTTAGGTCTTATCTTACCGATCCTTGTGCTTATCTTTGCAACTATCTTCTTCATGATTAACTCTGGTGCTTCATCACTTGCTGCAGACGGTAAAGCATTCGATATTCTAGGTGCATTTGAAAATACAGATGTAGGTAGTTCATTGGTATACGGTGCATTATCTGGTCTTGTTGTTGCCTTAGTATTAAGCCTTATTTCAGGTGTGTCGGTATCATTATTAGCACAAGCAAGTTTTCACGGTGCTAAATCAATGCTACCAGCGGTTTATATCCTGTTCTTCGCATGGGCGATTGGTTCAACAATTGGTTCTATCGAAACAGGTAAATACCTTGCGTCGACGATCGGAGAAGCAATTCCGACAAGTTTATTACCTGTTATCATGTTTGTTCTTGCTGGCTTTATGGCATTTGCGACAGGCACGAGCTGGGGTACATTCGGCATCATGTTACCAATTGCAGGTGATATGGCTGCAGGTACAGAAATGGCGCTTATGTTACCGATGCTAGCATCTGTGTTAGCGGGTTCTGTATTTGGTGACCATTGTTCACCTATCTCTGATACAACGATCTTATCGTCTACTGGTGCTAACTGCCACCATATGGATCACGTACTAACACAGCTGCCTTATGCATTATCAATTGCGTTAGTAAGTGCTATTGGTTACTTGGTACTTGGCATGACAAGTTCTGTACTATCTGGATTTATCGCGTCAGTAATTGCATTTACAGTTGTGATTGCTATTATGACTCGACTAAGCCGTAAAATATAATAAGACATTAAAAACAGGCTGTTTGTAACAAGCAGTCTTGAATTTAATGGTCAAGTAATAATACACGCCTGTTGATACAGGCGTTTTTTTTGAGGGTATAAAATGGCATCTTTGCATTTCAAGTTTGCAGCTATGAATTCAGGTAAATCAACACAATTAATCCAAGCCCACTTTAATTATATCGAGCGTGGTATGTATCCACTGGCGATGACACCTGAGTGTGATAGTCGTTACGGTAAGGGGGTTATTGGTGCGCGTGTAGGCTTAAAACTAGAAGTCGAAGTATTTGAAAAGGACACCAATTTATTTACCACTGTTTCTGAACGGTCAGAGAATAAAAAAATTGATGTCTTTATCATTGATGAGGCTCAATTTTTGTCTCGTGATCAGGTTTATCAATTAGCAAGAGTCGTGGATGAGTTAAATATTCCGGTGATTGTTTATGGTTTAAAAACTGATTTTAAATTGGAAATGTTTGAAGGTTCATATCACTTGATGTGCCTTGCGGACAAAGTTGAAGAGCTTAAAACAGTCTGTTGGTGCGGTAATAAAGCCCACATGAATGCCAGAGTGAATGATCATGGCGTCGTATTACGAGAAGGCGAACAAGTTGAAATTGGTGGAAATGAACGCTATGTTTCCTTGTGTCGTAAGCACTTTATGAATGGTAACGCCAGCGCTTAAATAAGTTAAAACGCACAGGTGATAAGCGTCTTAAACTACGCTTATCACCTGTTTCCCCCTCATTCCCTGCCGATTAATTTCATTCAACACAATCTCTGGTTCAAAGAATAAAAAACCTTGAAAATAGGTGCTTTGTAAGTTTTTGGCTTGTTTGAACTGCATTTCTGTTTCTATTTTTTCGACTAATATATTTATGCCATGCTTATCAAGTAAGGGCTTGAGTGCTCTTATTTCTTTAAATGAGGTGAGGGTAATATCAAATTTGATAATATCCACAATGGGAAAAAATGGTAACCAGTCTTCTGAATAGATGAAATCATCTAATGCAATGGTAAACCCACTATTTTTCAGTTGTGTTAATGCTTTGAATATCGCTTTGGTTGGCGGCACGTCTTCGAGCACTTCAATGATGATTGGTTTATTGAACAGTTCAATCGGTAAACCATCTAGCAGACTTTGTTCTGTAAAATTAATAAAGTAGGGTTTGTTATCGACGAGTTTATTAATATTCGAATTTAATAAATGCTCATGCACTAAGCGCTGCGTTGCAATTTCGGCATTGATGATAGGAAAGGTGTTCTCTAAACTATCACGATATAAAAGTTCATAAGCGACAATTTGGCGATTGCTATTTAGGATCGGTTGTTTAGCGATATATGCGTGCATAAAGGGTGCTTTATTAACAAAGTTATCTATAAGCTTATGCCGAATTAGCAAAAAGGCGAATTATTTAGTTAATATAAGTAAGGGCTCATGATTAGGCGTGAGGAGTCTCTTAGTACTGTTCTAGTCTGGTACTGCTTTTGTTCGGCATTATGAATGGTTGAATTGTTTAGGCTACGAAGAATAACTGCTGCACGCGTGATAAATGTTATCTACTACGCATGCAGCTTAAGTATTAATTATTGTTGTTGGAATACTTTAGTTATTTTATTTAATTCAATCACATCTGCGAACGGAATATTTTGTTCTGGAAATGCGGCTTGAACTTTACTTGTTAACGGTTTTGAAAACGAGCGGTAATTGATTTTAGCCACGACCGTGATTGGATAGCTTAGTCCCTCAGGCAGTTCAAATGATTCCACGCGAGTTTCATCGGGTGATATACGCGTATCCGACAGAATCTTTTCTACACGCCAGAATTTAAGTCCAACGGGTTCTCCGTGCATATAACCACTTTTCTTGGCAAATACACGGCTGTTTTTTGGTAGATAGCCATCGTTTAACTGACCGCTGACTAAGCGTTCTACGCCTTTACTGTCTGTGACAACTAAATCAACCCATACTTGACGACGTGCGCCACCCGGCATTTTATGACCGGTATTATGGTTTGTTACCTTCACGTCGATGCTACTGCCATCTTCACTGGCTTCTACGTCAAGTAACAGAGCATTGCGTAATATATCGCGGCTGAGTTTGCCGTGTTCTTTTGAACGCATGTCGGAGAAGTAGTAGTTACCACCAATAAAGTTATGGGCAATTAAGTTTGGTTTAATTGGACCATTATCGGTTGCTTGCCCCGGCACTTTCTTATCAAAGTCAGTCATGTCTAAGCGCATGTGACAATCGATACAGGTTTTATTCTGTTCTGGGTTGTCTGGTGCATTAAATTTAGACGCTTGCCATTCACCATAGTTATTATTCACGTTAGCGCCTTGGCCTGGTGTGAATTCATTATGGCAAGTCGCACAATACAAAGAGCTTTTGTACAGCTCAGGGTTTGAATAGCTGTCTTTGTGTTGTTGCGGCGATGCATTTATTTGTGCTTCAGCAATAAGTTTTAATGCCGGGTTACTCGAAAATTCAAACAAGTATTCAGCGCGGTCTTTTAAGTTTACGGTCAGGTCAGTATTACCACCGGCATCTTCTGCTTTGGTGATACGGTGACAGAATACACAGCTCGTTCCAGTTTCATCGACTGGTAGACCTTCTTTCAATGCATCTCGTAGTGATTGGCCTTCTTTCTCGTACATACTGTTGAGGTGAGTTAGTGGCGCTGTATTATTATTTAGAATCGTTTGAGGTGCATGGCAGCCTCGACATAAGTTTCTAAAAGGTTCACCTTCTGATTCTGCCGCCAGATTTTCTTGGAAGCGATAGTAAGGGCTATCCATGTGCATGCCGTGATTTGAATCTGACCACTGCTTATACAGGGTACTATGGCAAGATTCGCAACTTGCTGAGTTTAGCCATTCTGATTTATGGGTGAACTTGCGTTCGTCATCAAAACGTAACCAAGTTGATAAATAAGGTAGGTTCTCTTTAGTGGTGACGTACATGTTTAATGCTGACATTAAACGCACGATCTCTACTGAAGGCGCTTTAGGATCGACTTTTGGTAACTCGGGCTTTTTAGGGTCTGTGCCCATACCACCTTGGGTCTTTTGGATCATATCAATATAAGCTTCGATAGGATCACCAGCAATCATAGATGATAAACCAATATGACCAGTCATCGCATTTACTTTAACGTCTTTGGTTCCGTCAGCTAATAAGTATTTGTTGGTAAAATTAAAACCGTCAACATGACAAGAGTTGCAGCTCATCCAGAAATCACCTGCCATGGCAGAGTTTTCAAATTTATCACTGTTTGCAAGATTGAAGAGTGTTTTACCTAAACGTAATTCAGGTGTGATTGGATCGTGACTAATTAATTTAGCGAACTGCGCATTGGCTAATTTAACTTTAGCAAAGGGTCCTTTACCACTGACATCAAAACTGACTAAGTCGTGAGACATGGCATTTTGAACATAGAGTGTACCGTCTTGTTCAATCAGGCTGCGCGGGTTAGTACCGGGTATATGACGGTATATTTGCGTTGCTTTTACACCACCTTGTAATTTAGTACGGCGATGACGTTTCGATTTTTTACCAATTTTCCCTTGGCGTGATAGATCAAACACCAGTAGATCTTCAGAACCTGATAAGGTAATGAATACTTTTTTACCGTCTTCGCGGAATGCAGCATCGTGTGGGTTAGACACAATACGCGTAGTGTTGTTGTTTTCAATGATGTTTATTTGCTTGAATAACTGCTTACGTTTATCAACCATTTCTTTTTCTTTGCCTGGTGTAAGGTCAAGTAATGAAATAGTTGGGAAGACCGTCGATTGAAATTGAAAATTATCCGCGAATGACCACAATACATGGGGTAACCAAGCTTGCGTACCATCGGGTGATATCGCAATATTATCGAGTACGCGAGGTTTACCCTGTGGTACTGCGCGCGATGCATGTTCTGGCGTATCGACAAGTTGAATTATTTTATTTAATTGCAGGGTCGCTGCACGGGTATTATAAATTGAGACCTGACCTGTCATGCTGTGGCTGACAAGTAAGCGCCCATCATTTGCAAGGGCAAGGCCACGTGGGGTATCTGCTGTTTGCGTCGTCGCGGTTATCTCACCATCAGTTGAAACGGTTAATAGCTGTTTTGCTTCAAACAAAGTGACGTAATATTGTTTATTATATTCATCGTAGACAATACCGAAAGGGCGATCACCGGTTTGAATTGTTTTGATTAAGGCTAGGCTATTTGCATCAATAAGATAGAGCTGGTTTGCAAGATAATCACTGACTAATAATTGGTTGTTAACCGGGTCAAGAGCGAGTCGACGAAGATCTTTACCTAAGGCTTGCTCTGCGATTAATTCACCTGTCTCTGCATTCAGAATACTGACGCTACCTGCATCCATATTTGCACTAATAAACTGCGTTTTATCAGTTGATAGTAATAAGCTGTTACTTTTGGTATTTGCACTTACATTGCTGGCGTAAAGCGAGCTACTTATTAGTAATAACAAAGTAAGCATTAATTTTGGCAATGTACTTATATTCATATTGATATTCATAGATACAGCATCTTGATAGAGGTGAAGGGTATTGCGATTAAGAATGGTTATCATTATATAGTTTTAGTGAAATAGTGCAATATCCTTACAATGATTGGATATCTATATAATAAGGAGTTAATGATAAGGATCAAAATAATAGAGATATAAACTGCGTTCCCCCAGAAAGCGGCCTTTGAATTGGACTACGATCTCTTCATTATGCAGTGGGTTACTGCTCAGTCGCCAATATCCTTGCTGTTGAGCTTGGTAATTGCTGCTGCTTTGATAATGGCGATCTAAAATTACATGTTGCGGTAAAGTGTGGCGTAAATTATCGATATTATAATTACTGATAATAATCTGTTGCGTACTCATTGTTGTAAAAAACTGAGTGGCTTGTAATATCGGTGCATTTTTCTGTGTTGAGAACTGTTTTAGACTGTGATGCCCCAGTGTTACCAGCAATATAATACTAACCACGTATAGAATAGGGCGAATGCTTTTTTGCAGATAGCTATTTTGCGTATAGAAGTGCTCTACTAGTTGGGCTGTGATGATGGGTAACAATAAACTGAAGACTGCTAAATGGCGAATGTTTTCTGGATTTTGCCCGCGTATTATCCATGCAAACCAGCAACAAGCGAGAATACTAAGACCACGTGTTTTGGGTATATAAAGCCCGATGATGAGGTTAGTGGTTAATAAGGCAAGCCCTAAACTTGAATAAGTATTAGTTAAGGTTGTGAGCCATTGTTGTAATAAAGAATCTGTTGTACTGGTGGTATTCCCCCAAATAGTGAAGTGGCCTTGGGTAAAGCGTTGGCCTTCTTCAATATATGCCCAGCCGTCTTGCATAAAGACATATCCAGCGCACAATAAGCCAACGGCCGTGATACTGAGTAATTGCCAGCCGAATCGTCGAAAACGCTGCTGCCCTTGAGCATGATAGATAAACTCTAAAACCAGTGCGCTAGTGACTAAAGGTAAATAAGAGGGGCGGGTAGCGAGGCATGCCGCTAATAACAGCCCACTTATTATCGAGGAATATGTTTTTCTGGTGCAGGCGTCAGTAGAGGCTTGTGTATAAAGGTGAGTCTGTAATAAATATAAGCTGAAGAACCACAGTGCAGTAGCATCTGATAAGCCATTAAAGGCTAATTCAGCAATATTGCCTTGCAGTAAAAAAAGCACAACTGCAAGGATAGTAAATCCCTTTGATTGCATATGTTGATAGCAATAGACAAAGACACTTAACGTTAACGCGATAGCAGAAAGAAAACTTAATAAGACATTACTATTGGGATGGGAAGTGATTGCAGCGATACTGCGTTCAAACCAAACAAAGCCGGGATAACCGGGAAAGTGTGGGCTGAATTCTAATACAGAAAAGTAAGTTAATGCCCGCTGAAAATACAGTGCATCATCACTGCTAATATCAAAACTATAATAATTGAGTAAGCCAAAATAGCCTGCAATGCAGGCTATTACGCTAATACCGATAATTAAATCAGCGTAGCAAGGCTCACTACTTCGTTGGAGCATCGGGTAATGTAAATTGCAGTGCTGCTTGTAAATCAGTTCTGAAGACAATAAAGCGTGTTACATCTGCAGGTTTTTGACCAACACCAAATACACCTGGATTACCGATAGAGGCAAGCGCTCCACGGATCGCTGTATCGGCTTGTTTACGATTATCGGCGGTTAAATCAGCAGCAAGTAAGTCAATAAATAACTTACTTTTGACGACAAGTACTTTAGCGACTTGGTAATCGTTGATGTTTTGCTCTGCACCTTCAAGGCGGCGCATTACTTCTGCCTTCATCGTAGTGGTTAAGGCCGTTGCAACGCCTTGCTGATCTTGGGTTGTGATCGCTGTTTGCATTTGCTCATCAACATTTAGCCCATGATGTTCATTAAAGTAAACAAATTCTGCCTGCATTGAGTCATATGCCGTTTGCACAGCACTGTAATCATTTGCAGATAGTGCTTTTAATAATGTTTCACGGCCTTCAATTAAAGGTTCTTTACCGGCAGCTGCATAAGAGTAAGCAAAACTTTGCGTAGTGAATAATAATACGAAAAAGCTTAAGATAAATGATTTTACCGTAATTGTGTTGATAGTTTTAAGCGACATTTTTTTCCTCTGGTGTTTTTTTATCATCCATAATGCTTTGTACTTCAATCACTGTTTTTTCGTTACGGTGATCAAAAATTTGGCGGCGGTTATCTTCACCTTTAATAATCCCTTCTGCTGCCATCAAGCCCATTTCCATTGCTGTATCAGTGAAGATATAACGGAATGTACCTTGGCGACCAGTCATGACCAAGTTGTCGAATTGGTTAAGATGAGTGATTGCACGCTCACGTTTCGCGTTGTAGCTTACATCCATCATCGGATAAGCGTATTCAGTATACGTAGTAAAGAATTCGCCCGTACTTACATCTGGTACGTCTAGATGATCAAGGTCTTCTTTTACCCGTTTTAATAGTTTGTTATTGTCCATGTTCCAAACATCATCACCTTTGTCACAAGGGATCTCGATCATGACTGATGTTTGTCCTTTGGGGGCCATGAATGGTGAGCGACGACGAGGCTCTTGTAAGCGAGTTCCGATTAACTCTGGGTCTGACAGATACTGCCAGGTATTCTGTGACACGTTTTCTGTTGCCATTGGCATGTTGAAAAAGCGCAGTGAACGATAAGTTAAGCCTGAATCGAAACCTGTTAATGTACAAACTACAGGTAAAGGGATTGTGCCGACAACGTGATCACAGTTAATGGAGTGTGTTTCACCGTTAAGTTCATAAGTAACGGCATCAATGCTATTGCCCTTATTAAGCTCATTATGTTTACGTGGATCATGACCTTGCTGCAAAGCGGTGATATTAGCGCCTTGCACAATCGTTACGCCTTGCTGCTGTAACTTTTCAGCAAGCTTGGTGTACATTTGGCCAAAGCCGAGTTTAGGGTAACGGTATTTTTTCGCGTAAGTACGAGGTGTTGCTCCGCGAGTGGGAATTAAGCGTCGCGCTACATCTTTTAAATCTAACAAGCTAATGCGTTGAGATGCCCAGTCTGCAGAGAGTTGACGTGGGTCGATACCCCAAAGTTTACCAGTGTAACCTTCGAAGAAGTTTTTATATAACGTGGTACCGAAACGCGTTTCAATCCACTCTGCAAAGTTGCTGGTACTTTGCTCGCTAGGGCGCTTTTGGAATGGCAGTTTAAACACTAAATCTACAGCTGCACCTGCTAATAAACTAATTGGCGCATTACGCAGTAAGTTACCAATCGCGAGCGGGTAGTTGTAAGTACGGCCTTTAAAACGGATCACACTGGTACGTTCAGCATAAAGTAGATCGTCAGTCATTAAATCATCGATAAACTGTAATAATTTCGGATTTTTAGTAATAAAGCGATGACCACCGTAATCAAAGCGGTATTCACCTTTCTCACCTTGGAAGGTTTGCGTTGCGCACATGCCACCAACAAACTCTTCTCGTTCTAGGATAGTTACTTGGTAACCTGCTTGATTAAATTCCCATGCGGCCATCAGTCCGGCTGGACCTGCACCTAAAATTACAATTTTTTTCGACATTATTTACTCAATAATTAATATACTTTTTATTCTTATACGGCGAACATACTTATGTTCACCACTCATTTTCTTGTTTAAAACTAAGCTGCGGCTGTTTTAGCGGGCACTTGGTATCCACGCTGCCAGAACACAGAGAACACCGCTAAATAAACGCCCCAAACAATCAGAGGTAATAGATTAGGTGATGAATTATAACCAAATAAAGCGCGTAAGAAAGTGCCAAATATACCTTGGTCATCAAGGATATGGCTAATATCAAAGACCGCCGTTTGGAATACAGGTAATACGTCGGCGCTTTGTAGCATATTGGTTGCTGAAGATAATAAACCAGCGGCAATGATAATGATCAACAAGCTGGTCCATTTGAAGAAAGCTTGGATTGGTACTTTACGGGTGCCACGCATTAGTACAATAACGAGAACCAGTGATGCAACAAGGCCTGCACCAGCGCCAATTAATCCATCTTGTAATGAAAAGTCGCCTTGGCCTGAATACATTAATGCTGAGAAGAACAGTACGGTTTCAAACCCTTCGCGCATCACCGCAAGGAAAGCTAAAAAGATTAACCCAAAAACATTACCTGTGGTTAATATCTCTCGGATGTTGTTTTGCATATTCGCGACTTGGCTTTTAGCCTGGCGTTGCATCCAAATTGCCATGTAAGTGAGGACTAACGTAGCAAAACTTAAAATGCCAGCCATTAATAAATTACGGTATTCATGGGAATCAAACTGGTCAACAACAAATTGGAAAATGAAGGCCACAATTAGCGAGGCTACTAAGCCGAGCGCAACGCCAATATAGATGAGTTTGTTGTGCTTTGATTCGCCCAGTTTTGCAAGGTAAGAAAGTATAATGCCAACAAGTAGGAAGGCTTCGAGTCCTTCACGGAAGGTAATTAAAAAACTGGCAAACATATTATGACTTCCTAAAAAATTTAATGACTGTCCAGCGCCATGCATGACGAAGAACCAGTGGGGTGAGTAACCATGAGCTGTAAAAATGGATATCTTGCATTAAAATGCTGAAATTATTGCCGGTGTTGCCCCAAAAAGTCAGGTAAATACCGGTAAGAGTACAAGCAACAAGTAAGTATTCTATTATTGTGCCGGTTTGACGCAAGAACTTCTTATTACTTTTTTTAATCAGGTTGCGGTGCGATAACCAGAAACTGCCAACAAAAACAGGGAATATACTAATACCAGCAAGCATGTGCATGAGTAATACGGTGCGCTCTACTTGCCATGGGATAGTGATAAACGGCCACAATAAAAGTCCCGATAAGAACATTAAATATAATATTGCTTCCGCTTTTTTGTGGTGAAAGGCCAGACGTTTGAAATATTGCTGTAAACGTGACCAGACGTTATCGTCGGCTGGAGTAGCTGCTTGAACTGACATGATAAAACCTTATTCATATCGACGGTATGAAAACGCAAAAAGGGCTGAGTAAAATCTCATCCCTTTTTGCAACTTTTATTTTTATTTCGCAACGCGTTCATTAACTCATTTAAGTGAACTTAGCACGTTGCGAGATGGCTATCTGTTGCCAAAAGGGCGGTTATTTTGCACTAACCGATACTTTTGCTGCCATTGTTTGTGCTGTACCAAATTTACCACCAGCAGCTGTAACTTGCTTCACACCATCATTATCTGAATCGGTAGTATTGCTGTCTTTCAGTAAGTTTTCACCTGAATCACCAACCCATTCTGATAACTGCTGGCCACCGTTAACTACTTTCTTGAACCAAGCTGTGTAACGTTCAGTTAAGTGTTGTAGTTCTAGTGCTGGAACATGTTCGCCTTCTTCGTTAGCAAGGTGAAGTATTGTTTCACGTAAACCACCAGAGATTGCTGCAGCAGTTAATGGTGTGTGGATTGTTGCTTTACCAGGTGTTTGTGCCCAAGTACCTAGGTCAGCATCAAACATGTTTTTCTCTACCGCAAGGAAGATTGAACGTGCTGCTTGCTTGTAGCTGTCGTCTTGTGTAGCAAGGTAAGCTGCAACTAAACCACGGATTGAAGCGAATTGAGCGTCAAGTGATTGGTTTTTATCTACTGATTTACCAATCGTCGCGCCGTCATATACTAGACCATTTTTCGCTACTAACGTGTTAACGATGTAATCTGCTTGTGCTTTGATTAGACCAAGCGCTTGTTTACCTTGAGGTGTTGCTAAATCTACATCACCGCCGTCTGCTGCTGCATAACCTACTGGTAGTGCATCTTGTGAACGTTGGTAAATTGATAATGCTACGATGCTGTATGCTGCGTCGAATGTATCAACTTGTGCATTTTGCTTACCGTCGTATTTAGTAACAAATGTACCCGCTTTCTCATTGAAATGTAGGTTTGCTAAGTTTTGGAACGATAAGTTAGCCACGTTGCTTGCAACTGAGAATGCATCGTCAGCGATTACATTGTTAGTTGTTTTGTTATCAATGTTTTGTTTCGGTGCTGCAGCAAATGGTTTGCCATCAAACACAGCTTTGAACGCTGGGTTTTGAGCTGTATTCGCTGTACGTTGGTCAGTAAATGCATAGAACTCACTTACAGGCCATAATAGCATCCACGTATCACGCAGTGATGATGAACCATCTGTCACTGTCAGTTTACCGATGTTATTTACGTTGTTTTTCTGTGTTTCTTTAACGGCTACTTTATGTGCAAACCAGATAGGGTTTTTAGATGCATCATAATCAGGACCAAATTTAACGCCTAAGTTCTTACCGTCAAAGCCAAGTTGCTGTTGAAGAATAAGTAACTTGTCTAGCGACATTTCAGTTAAGATCATACCGTTGAAACCATCGGCAGCGGATACACCAAGACTGTGTACGCCATCTTGGTCCATTGTGCTTGATGTTGCTTCAACTTCTTCATCTGTCGCCGTAACGTGCATGCCACCTAGGAAATCTTGTGACCACATTACCTCTTTAAGGAAGATACTGCCGATTGCGCCTGGGTTTAACGCTTTATCGAAACTTGCGCTGTCCCATGCTAGTGTTTTGTAATCACGGAAGTAAGCTGGGATCACTGTGTTGTGAACTGCTGCTTTACCTGTCGCAGATAATACTTCAAGTTCTTCGCCATTTACTTTGGTTGTATCTACTTTACCAACGAATTCAGGATTACCTGATACATAAGGTACAGAGATAGGGTACATGTTTAATGGGATCTCTTCACTTGGGAAGCCTACTGCGCCCGCAAGAGAAATAAAGCGTTTACCTAAGTCAGCAAGAGAACCACCGCGTGCTTGGTTAACAGGACCGTTTACTAGGTGAGGACCCATAGTAGACTGGTAGTTTAACGCATACATCGCTTCTTCTGAGTATTCGTAGCTTTCAATACCCGCGGCATAATCGAATGCAGTTGGTTGATCAACTTGATTTGGGTCTAAAACATCAAGGTCTAAGCCTAGCGCTTCAGCAAGTGGTTCACCTGATAATTCGAACTCGGTATAAGCAAGAAAGTTAGCCGCAGGAGAAAGTGTTTTATCAAGTACTTTTACATTTGCAGCATGTGATGCAAATGAAGCAGTAAGTAACGCAGAAGAGATGGCAAAGCAAAGGGCAGATTTTTTCACAACAAATCCTTTTTATTTTTTATAATAGACTACATTATTTTATAGCCTTAATGAGAATAGTTCGTATTATCCATATAAACATATCAAATGCAACTCTAATTGATAATTATTACTGTTTAGAATGATCTAGGACAATTTGCTTTAAGCTGGCGTAACAGCGTAACAAACTCTGCTGGAGAGCGATCAAGATCGTCAGCGGGAAAGTAAATATCATAGCCTAAGGTGTCATGAAGGTAGTGCATTCTATTAATGAACATTGCCTGTAACCCTTGATATTTATGGGTTACTTTTACGTTGGGGTAAAGCATATTATCGGCATTGCCGTACACTGTGCCATTGGGGTTTGTCAGAATGATAAGGGCACGTTGTTCTAGTAACATGTGTGATAGGGTGGGCAATGAAGCGCTGTTAATGAGGTGTTCTCGCTCATTGAGACGGATACCGATGTAAGGCAGGTCTTTTAGTGCTAAGCCATCGTTTATTTTAGGAATATCAATCCGTTGTATATCCTGCCAAAGAATAGTAAAGCCACCGCGAGCGGTGAAATAATGTATCCCCTCATTAGTGAGTGAAAAACGATAATCGACGTCATTTATTTTGGTTATGCCGACAATAAGTAGAATGATGCCGATAATCAAGGCTGCAGCGAGTAAAGGAAAAAATAGGCTGTTATTCGTATCAGATGAGGTCGTTAACAGCGCGATGATACTACTGAAAATGAATAAGCATGCAACGATGGTCAGCGTTACACCATTACGTTTTGCAATCGGCCGTATCAACATTTATTCTACCTCTGCGATCACTTTCTTATTGGTAATAATAGTTCAAATATCACACCTTTAGCACCTTGTTGGTTTTTTGCATTGATTTGACCGCCATGAAAATCAGTGATTAATTTAACGATGTGTAACCCTAAACCAAGGTGGGGGGTATCTGACTGCTGACGATTAGAGACCATAGAGTCAAACAGTTGCGGAATATTATCACTGCTAAAGTGTGGACCTTGATTTTCGACTAATAGCTGTAGTTGGCTATCGAGCTTATTAAGGGTAAAGCGTATCGGTTGATCGACGGGTGCATAATCAACCGCATTGCTGATGAGTTTATCGAGCAATTGGACGATGAGTTCTGGCGCTAAATTTATCGCGTAATGTTCATTTTCAGCATGGCCTTTAGCATAACTTAACTTAAATTGATGACTGCTATAAATTTGTCGGTAAGCATCGACTAGTTCTTCCAACATATCGTCAAATGGTACTACTTGCCACTGCGCGTATTCAAAACTTTGCTCTAATTTATTGGCTTCACTAAGGGCATTTAATGTTTGGCTTAGGCGGTTCGTCCCTTGCATTGCGCGAGTCAGGTATTTTCTTGCGTCAGGATCTAAATTAGATAGTTCCAAATTTTCCAATGAGGTACGTATAACTGCCACAGGTGTCTTCAATTCATGGGATAATTTATCTGCTAGCGACGCTAAGTAATCAGTGTACTTACCTTGATTAACGGTCAGTTGGTGCATTACGCGTGATAAATCTCCCAGCTCATCGGGCAGCTTGCTCGCGTCTGGTACAGCCATGATCTTACCATCGCTATCAATTGCATCACGGTAACTTTGTTTCATTTTGACAATACGCCATGACAACAGCGAGGCAAAAATAAATAATGCTGAAACGATGATGGCTATGATCGTAAACAACAATATCAATAGCTGATTTAATGCCTTACTTGCTGACAGTAAGCTTTGTCGTGAATCTTGTACGGCAACAAAATAGAATGCTTGGCCGTTAACGATCATGGTTGTACTGTGCAGCTGTTTGTTAATGGGTGAGTCTTGATACCAGGTTGTTTGTCCTAGTTGCTGTGGTGATAACCAGCGGCCTAAGCTTGTAGGTTCTCGCCAATAAGGCAGCGAATCTGAGGTGAATAATTTGTTGTAGATAGCGTTGCTAAACCAAGATGGATCTACTTGATCATCATTTGTTTCGCTTTCTTTCAGGCTCTCACTTCCAGTACGGGCATCACTTTGAGCATCTGGAGTATTTAGCATTTGTTCTGCATTGAGTTGCCCAACCAACCAATATTGGCTATTGAGTAAATACAAACTCAGTCCGGGTTGTTGGTAGTTAGCGAGTTGCTGATTCAAATCTAGAGTCTCACGTACTAGACTGCGCTCGTAAGTCGACCCTGGCTTAGATTTGAAATGTTGATTTAGTTGCTGATCATTAAGGATAAGATCAAAACCAATGGCATCACTGGCTAAGCTAATTGGAATTGCAATTTCTATCGTGTAATGACCATCGCGCCATACCCATGAGCCAGCATCTCGGCTGGTGATCATTGCTTGGCTAGTATTGTCCATTTCGACCCGACCTGAGCCTTGAGGGTTAATCAGCCAATGCGAAATGAGTCCAGTTTTATTGATACTGCGGATGTTCAGCTGATCTGCAGGTCGTTGTGGCTGTGTTGGATTATAATAATGTGGACTAAGAGCGGTAGTCTGAATAAAAATATAAAGTAATTTATCATTGGTTGCGAGCTTAAATTTAGCAGAAATCGCCGGTTCTTCAGTAAGGGGGAGCTCAGGGTCGTAACGTTCTGCCACGTAGTCATAGGTATTAAGCTGAAACCAAGGGGTCGTAATATTATCCCAATCGCTTTCTTCACCATCAAACCCATCCAATAACATTTTACTGTCGGTGAGAGGGGCATAATAGTTGCCTTGATTGGTATTAAAATTGGTGTATTGCGATTGGTTTAGTTTATGCTGAAGTTGCTGGGCTGCAGCCGTCATTTGTACGTCGAGCAATTGGCTATGACTTTGACGTAAGCTGGTTTCTAAAATACTGACACTTTGGCAACCAGCCCAAGGCAGTAATAACATTAAGCTGGCGACTAATAACAGCTGTGTTTTTAAACTGAAGTGAAATTTCACTCAATAACCCAGCGATAACCCATCCCATAAGCTGTTTTTATCGCGTTGAATTCGCTATCTATGTAACTGAATTTTTTACGTATACGCTTGATGTGTGTGGTAATGGTGTTGTTATCTAATACCACGTGTGCCGCATCCATGAGTTGATCTCTATTTTTAACCTGACCAGGGTATTTAGCAAGTGTATGCACAATCCAAAACTCGGTTAACGTTAGCATTACAGGTTGATCTTGCCAGTATGTTTCAATACGCTCGACATTGATCCGCAATAACCCACGATTAAGTACTTGCTCGTCATTAGAGACTGGTTTTTTTAATGCTTGAATACGACGAAATAGTGCAGATACACGGGCTAAAACTTGATGAATACTCACGTCTTTGGTTAGGTAATCATCCGCGCCAAGGCGTAATGCTGATATTTCGTCAAGTTCGCTGTTTCTTGCGGTTAAAAATATAATCGGTAGGGTATCTGAAAGTTGGCGCAATGTGCGACATAGCTCGAACCCACCTTCATATTCATCTTGCAAACCGACATCAATGATCGCCATATCTGGTAATGCGAGTTCAAAAGCGGTGAGCGCATCTTGACGATTGTGAAAAATGGAAACCCGGTAGCCGATCCGTTGTAATGCATCACGATAATTTTCTGCGATATTTATTTCGTCTTCAACGAGGGCTATATGTAATTGTTGTTTAATCATTCGGGCTGACTCATCAATCGATAACAGGAGGTGCTTGGATGCAGTGCTATGTTATCAAGGATGAAAATATTAATACAGCTTTTAGAAAACTTGTCGATATTCTCACCCTTGTTAATTGTATTAGTTAGCTGGTGGTTCGCTAATATATGTTAACTGCTGTGATTGTAATTCAGGTTTAGCAATAATCTCACGCAAGTTAAGCAGGGTATAATATGGCGTATCAACAACAGTTGATGCGGCAAGCATGCTTGGAAGGCTACCTGCTGGGTCAAGGAATAGTTGATAGCTTACTTCAACAACACCATTGTCCATCGGTGTAAATGTCCATGTACCTTCAAGTTCTTTAACGCGAATATAATCGTCATCATTCGCAACTTTATCGGATGCTGATGATAGCGAGACTGTCACAGTGTAGTTGTCTTTATTTTGGGTTGTTGCGCTATCGATAACAAGGTCGCGATCCGTTACGGGCCAAGGTGCATTGTTTACGCTATAAGACGTTTTTTGAGTGGCTGATGTTTCTGCGATAAATTCAAACTTCACGCAGTTATACATCCAGTCACATGCCAATTCTGCATTGTCGAGTAAAGCGATAAAGGGGGTGATGCGTGATTTTATGTGGGTAACACCTTTGAATTCTTTAAAATCACTTTCACTATTTGGTTTTAAGCGCGTATATACTTTAATATCATTGTCTTCATCATATTTTTCTAATTCCCACTCAGATGCGGAGACGCTTGTTGTACTGAGTAATATGGTCATCAGTAATAATATGTAATATTTCATTTGGATTTCCCTGTCAAATAATAAACTAAATAAAACGCCAGTATTACATATTGATTTATATTTGAATTGGCCTATATGACATATTGTGATGTGGCGTTGGATTTAATGTAATGAAAACAAGAGTGTAAGATGTAATAGGGGGATAAAAGCCAGTGCAGCAGGGGGGAGTAAATTGCTGAACTGGCTTATTGTAATAAATTGCTTAGTGCAAAAAGGTCGCTCGTGTTAAGCGACGTCTGCTTGTCTTATCCAGCGTAAATGGTTGTTACGTTTTCTTTCAACGATACCAAACGATAAGAACTCTTCAAACGCGTTGTCTATTTCTTCTATCGTTAAATCAAGGGTTTCTGCGATGTGCTTTTTAGAACACTTCAAATCTTGTGCTTGTGCAGCTTGTAAAATATATGACGCACTGACAGACATCTGTTTCTCAATTAATACTTTCTGTTCTAATTGAGCTGGTGCTTCAATTTCAATATAGCTTTGTGTTGCTAACAGGCGTAAATGCTCAGCCTTATCGGCTTTTTCTTGTTCTTTTTTACGATTAATTGAATGACGGAAACGTAATTCCTCACCAATTAAACCGACAAAAAAGGCCGCGAATATATCCAGTAGTACTGATAAGAATATGACTAACCAAGATTGAGCATTTTCGGTCGTGGTGTTGAGAATTTTAGCTAAGCTAGCGATTAAGCTAATAACTGAGCCTTGTTCAGCAACGGGCGCACTGTCACGTTCGATTCGAAGTTCGGCTTGTTTTGCACGTAATACTTGGTTTTCTTTTTGAATGCGTGATACACCAATTGAGATCATCTGCAATTCAAGGTATTTATCTGCTGCTTTATTGTTTAACTTAATTTCATCGTCAATCGCAGTAATCTGCTGGTTGATCGCATTAACTTTATTATCGCGCTGGTCAACATATTGCTGCGCTACGTTCGTGGCACTGTTGATACCGCCGATACTACCACCGATTGAAATGATGGCAAGAATACAGTAGAACCCAAGGGCAATGATTGCAGCATGGAACGCTTTACGGGCAATGCGTTCACCGAATTCATACCAAGCAAAGAATTTACCTAATTCGAAGATGACCGCTAAACTACCGAATAAAATCTGCATCAATAATTTATCGTGAATGGATAAAAACAGTAGCAATGAAAATATGACGGATGCAGCAATGGCAGCGCCAGTAAAAGCATACAGGCTGCACATTGCAAGGGTGCCTTTAGGGCGGCGCGTATAAGTTAATGAAGAATTATGCATGTAAATATATCTTTAAGGCAGAAAAGTGACTAATTTGCAAGCATGTTAACACGGGAAATTAGTAACATATATCTACTTTCTAGTATTTTTATAAATGTGCACAATTCATACATTATAGAAGAAAGTTTGGCTAAAACTGCCAGAATAGACCTAGACTACCAACAATATATTCCTCATGTTTATCTTCTTCAAAATCAGGACTCATTGCGACCACACTGAATTTAATGCCGACATTACGATAGTAGGCGAGCAAGCCAGCAGCAAGTGTACCTTGTAAGTTATTTAATGTGACTTCAGGGACGACATCGGGTGTATCACCTTCGATCGTTATATCATTAAATCGATAACGTACCTCTGCAGTTGCATAAAGCATGATGCCAGAACTATTTGGTGCTAACAGCATACCTTGCAAGCGCTGAGGGTGCAGGCTGAGGTTGTTATAATTAGCACCTAAATCAACACCCCAGCGTACAGTACTACCGAACGCGGCTTCACTTTGATAATTGCCTACAGCAAGGCGCTGGTAAACGGACAAGTCTGATTCACCAATGAGCATAAGGGGGCGGCCAATGAGTTGATCCGCTTCGACTGTCACTTGATAAACAAGCTCATCTTCAACTTGGTTATCCCAGCCTTGCGGGGTCGTTGCATCGATTAATTCATGAATATATTTCTGCGTATCACCAGCTCTTGATTGCTCACCAACGCCACCAAATAGTAATGACAGACGATAAGAGCTCACGCTGCTGTAACCTAAGACGCTTGCTTCGCCAAATAACAAACCTGCATACGGGCGTTCGTCAGGTTGAGGCGTTGTTTGTGATATATCGCTAGGCGTCCACATTTGCTGACCAACCTGATAATTCACGGCATATTTAAGGGCATTGGGATCAAACGCCGTTAAAGCTTGCCAAAATTGATTATTTAAAGCGGGTGCTTCAGAAGTGTAATTGATAAATACGGCATTGGTATAATTACCATCTTCATCTGAGATCACGTCATTATGCATACCAAATAGCCAGCCGCTTGCAAAGCTCTGACTAAGTGGGCTGAAAGCCAATAAAATAATGCTGCATAACTTAAAGCGCATGTTGTTTCCTTTGTGTCATTTTTACGTCGTTATTTTAAGAATTTACTATTAATAATACTAAGCACTAATTGTACCAACATTTCCACTTAGTCAGTGATTTAATGCTGAGTTTTATATCTTCCTCATGCTTTTTGGCTATTAAGTACCAGTTGTAGCCACTCTGTAGGTATGGTTTTTTATAAAGTAATTGCTTCGTATAAGCATACAAAGAGATACTCATTAAGAACGTATATCTATTAAGTATAAAGAGACAACAAGGATCGTTGTTTACTACTTCGCCCTAGTGACTGGTTTCTTTGATGGGGAATAAAATTGAAATCATTAATCAAATGCTGCGGGTTAATTACCTTAGGCCTTATGACATCGAGCGTTATGACACAGGTTAACGCTGAAATAAAAGTAAAGGGAAGTGCAAGCTTGGAGCAACGCATATTCTTAGACCGACCAGACCCACTAACGCAACCGGCTGCTAATGGTTATCCTTACCCGGTTTATCATCAAGTGTCTGTGGCATTATCGCCACACGTGGAAGCGTCATCAGAACGTAACAATATGGTGTATACCGCACATCCATTCCTACGTCTTGATGAACGCGATAGTGAGCGTACTCATATTGATTTTAGAGAACTAAAAGCCGCTGTAATCACTAAGAAATGGCAGGCTTCTATCGGTTTTGATCAAGTGTATTGGGGAGTGATGGAGAATCACCATTTAGTCGATATCGTTAACCAAACTGACTATAACGAATCACCTAATGGGGATGATAAGTTAGGTCAGCCTATGTTTAGGTTAGGCATGAATATTAAAGATGCCTTGCTTGAAGCAATGATATTGATTGGCTATCGTGAGCCGAGCATGCCTACACCTGGCGCACGTTTTAGTTTCGAGGATGATTATCGTTATGAGTATGAAGGTTGGGGAGAGGAGTATCACCCCGATCTGGCATTACGTTATAGTAAAACGCTCAAGAATATAGATGTTGGTGTGAGCTATTTTGGTGGTCATTCAAGGACGCCGGAATTAGATACTCAATCTGTTGGCGATCCGGTCTGGAAGATAAACTTAATTGATCAAGTATCAGTTGATATTAAAGCTGATCTGAACAGAATAGAATTAAAAGCGGAAGTACTTTATAAAGTTGTTGAAGATAAATCGACACGCGCTATGGTGTTCGGCTCGGAATTTAAGCTTATGCAAGACCAAAATTTTGGCGTTAACTTATTAGCTGAATATAGCTGGGATCAACATGGCGAAAGTGCTTTTGATAATAGCTTCCAGAATGATATCTTTGCCGGGGTACGGGTAACCCTTAATGGCTTAAATGATAGTGAAATACTCATTGGCCATAATTATGATTTCGACTTTGGCTCTCAGCATGGCTCAGTTCAGGCGAAAGTAAATGTGACTAAAGCGCTATCTGTTGGTGTCGAAGGTTGGTGGTTTAATGTGAGCGATGACGATTATGCTAACAAAGCGTTTAATGATGATAATATGATCCAACTTACCGGTTATTATAATTTCTAATTATAATGGATGAATTATTCATTCTTTATATTTCGGTCGAGTATCGGTTATATTCGGATTTAGGATTCGGCTAAAATTTGGATTTAGGTCGGAGTACTGTTCATCCGTTTTTTTTTCGGTTATTCTAAATACTTAGTTGTAGATTAAGTTAATCGTATAAAAGGATTTTAGATGTTTAAGATAAATCAGTATTTTGATGGTCAAGTTGCTTCTATTGGATTTCAAGAAGCGGGCAAAGAAGCCAGTGTTGGCGTGATGGCTGTTGGTGAGTATGAATTTGGTACTGCGTTAGCCGAAGTGATGATTGTTATCACGGGGGCGTTAACTGTGTTGCTTCCTGGAAAAGTTGAATGGCAAACATTTAATGCTGGTGAGCAATTTAACGTACCGGCCGACAGTAAGTTTCAAGTTAAAGTCGCGCAAGAAACGGCATATCTTTGTCAATACGGTTAATACATGAATAGCGCTATGCACTAATACTATTCACTATTCATAAAAATCGTAATCGCATAGCAATGAAAAGGGGAGAATAAACATCGCGTTTATTCTCCCCTTTTAGTATTCACTTACTGCTCACTACTCATTCAGTATTAAATGTTACTTTTTAGGTTTCGCATTAAACGCAGCGAGTTGTTCTTCAGTTGCAGGCAGTTGGTGATTTTCTTTCCATTCTGCATACGTCATACCGTAGATACGTTCTCTTGCTTGATCGGCAGATACGTCTAATTCCAGCTCATCAGCTGCAGACTTATACCATTTACCTAAGCAATTACGGCAAAAATCAGCAAGGATCATTAAATCAATATTTTGCACTTGCTTGTTATCATCCAAATGCGCTAATAAACGTTGTAATACTTTAGCGTCCAGTTGGTCTTGCTGAGCTTGAGTTAATTCTGCTTTACTCATTATTCTATCCTTGTTATTTAGTCGGTTTGATTAGGCCGATAATATGGCAACTAAATACAATCACTGCAACTGCTAAATAAATCACAGAGGTTACAATTAACCATTGTGGCATTGTATATGATAAGAACTGCCAGCTGATTTCATCACAAAATCCAGTTGGATTGAACATCCACGGTGCCCATTCATGTATCGGTGCCCAGCTTGGGAAGTTAGGGAAAAAGTCACATGTCGAAAACGGTGATGGATTAAGCTGAATGTCTACGTGTTCCATAGAAATACGTAGACTGTAGATTGCACTGATAAACCATAATGCAAAACCACTAAAACGTATGAACGGATTGGCAGGGGCGATTGCACCGACTAAACCGGCTAAAATAATCCCCATGATAGTGACACGTTCATAAACGCATAAGACGCACGGACTGAGTTCCATTACATATTGGAAGAAAAGGGCTGATGCTTCTAATCCCATGCCGGTAAGCGCGAGTAAAACCCAAGGCAGGCGTTGTTTCGGTAGGTTAGAAATAAACTGGTACATATATTATCTCAAGTGAATTTAATGATTACTCGCTGTTATATCATATTGTTAGTTTTGATATTGTCGCAAGAGTGTAAAACTATGTAAGAATAAAACTTATGTGAGTATTAATTGACATCAAGCATAAAAAAACGCCGCATATAGCGACGTTTTTTAAACCGAATTAATTATCGGAACTCTGTGTAGTTAGTGACCAGCTGATTTTATCACATCTGCTGCACTGTCTACATGCGCTGTAATTAAGCCCATATCCAGCATCATTGCTGTTGCAGGTTCTAAGAAGTACATCAGTGAACCAAGACCAATTAACGTCATCACGATAGTATACGGTAATGCCATGATAACCATACGGCCATATGATAAACGTAGTAGTGGTGCAACGGCTGATGTTAATAAGAATAAGAATGCCGCTTGACCGTTTGGTGTTGCAACTGAAGGTAGGTTAGTACCCGTGTTAATTGCCACAGCCAGTAAGTCGAACTGATCACGAGTAATTGTACCGTTAACTAGTGCTGCTTTTACTTCAGTAATATAAACAGTACCAACGAATACGTTGTCACTCACCATCGATAAAATACCGTTCGCTAAATAGAATAACGGTAGCTGTTGATGTGGGTCTGCAGCCAGTACAGCATTAATAAGTGGAATGAATAATTGTTGATCAATAATCACCGCTACAATCGTAAAGAATACCGCAAGTAAGGCAGTGAAAGGCAGTGCCTCTTCAAATGCTTTACCTAGTGCGTGTTCTTCAGTTATGCCGTTAAATGCAGTAGCAAGAATAATCACTGATAAACCAATAAGGCCTACAGCAGCTAAGTGCATTGCAAGGCCAATAATTAACCAAACACCGATAGCGGCTTGTGTATAAAGTTTAACACGTTCACGTTGGCTGCGGTTTGCATCTTCAAACTTATCGAAATCAACAAGAATAGTACGTACTGCCGCTGGTAATTCAGCTCCGTAGCCAAATACTTTAAATTTCTCTACAAGGAAACAAGTTAGTAGACCAAAGAAAAATACCGGTACTGTAATAGGAGACATGCGTAATGCAAATTCAAGGAAGTCCCAGCCTGCTTGTTCTGCAATGATCAAGTTTTGTGGTTCACCAACCATCGTACATACACCACCTAGTGCTGTACCAACACCGGCATGCATCATTAGGCTACGTAGGAAAGCGCGGTAATCATCAAGATCTTGACGTTTTAATTCATTAACCGTTGCATCATCAGTATGATCATGGTCATGCTTAAAGTCACGGCCTGATGCTACTTTGTGATAGATACTATAGAAACCAATCGCAACACTAATTACCACGGCAATTACTGTTAGTGCGTCTAGGAATGCTGATAGGAATGCAGATACGACAGAGAAAGACAAAGCCAGCAATGCTTTAGATTTAATGTTAATCAATAATTTAGTGAAAACATAAAGCAATAATGACTTCATGAAGTAGATGCCTGCAACCATGAATATCAGGAGCAATAATACTTCAATGTTACTAACTAACTCATGTTGAACTTGCTCTGCGGATGTCATGCCTATGGCAACGGCTTCGATTGCAAGTAAACCACCGGGTTGAAGTGGGTAGCACTTAAGTGCCATCGCTAACGTAAAAATAAACTCAATTACTAATACCCAGCCAGCAATAAATGGGTCAATAGCAAAAATAATCGGATTTATAATAAGAAAAGCAATGATCGCAATTTTGTACCACTGAGGTGAGTTACCTAAGAAGTTAAGCTTTGCTGCCGTGCTAAGACTGATGTCCATGAGAGGTGTCCAATAAAAAGGTTAAAGAATAAGAAAATTTGCGCCATTCTAAGCATATTTTGTGACGTGCGCCATTCTTTTTATTGATACAGATTATTGTTTTTGCAAATAAAGCTATTTTAATATTTAAGTCGGAAAATAATTATTCTAATGATAGGATCTAATTTAAATCTGGTCGGATGTGCCTGTGAATGCTAACATTCAAAAAGATACAACCTGTTATATTTCCAAATGAGAAGTTAAATGGATATTACTAATAGTAAAACAACAAGTAAAAAGCGTCAGAATGACGGTATTATTAAAGCTAAAAGCCCAGCTGGCTTCGCGGAAGAATATCTAATTGAATCTATTTGGAAGAATCGTTTCCCGCCGGGATCTATTCTTCCTGCTGAGAGAGAACTTTCTGAGCTTATTGGTGTTACCAGAACGACGCTGCGTGAAGTACTACAACGTTTAGCACGTGATGGTTGGCTCACTATTCGTCACGGAAAGCCGACTCAAGTTAATAATTTTTGGGAAACATCAAGTCTTTCAATTCTAGAAGATTTAGTGCGATTAGACCCTGAGCGCTTACCTGAGTTGATCAGTGATTTATTGTCTGCACGTACAAACATTAGTGTTATTTTTATTCGTGCTGCGATTAAACGTGATCCAGAACGTGTAGTCGAAATTCTAAATGAAGCAGAACTGCTTGCAGATGATAAAGAGGCCTATACCGCATACGATTATAGTATGTTACATAAATTAGCCTTTTTGTCGGGTAATTTAGTGTATGCATTGATTTTGAATGGCTTTGATAATATGTATCGTATTCTAGGTAAAATATATTTTGATTACCCTGAAGCACGTGCACTGGCGAAAAATTTCTATCGTGAATTGAAAGAGATCGCACAGCAAAACCAAGCTGATGAAAGTTTAAATGTTATTCGTAATTACGGTATGAATTCAGGTCTATTGTGGCAGCAGTATCGTGATGAAACATGGGATGATATTTGCGTCGCTTTCGAACAACGCATTAAGTAATACCTACGCAATGATGTCATATAAAAAAACCAGTCAATGACTGGTTTTTTGTTTTTAAGGTGTCGGCGTTATACTTTGACAGAGTAGCTCAATGTTACCATTTGCCAGCACTTGCTCTAACTTCACATCAAACCCCCATAAGCGATGTAGATGTCTCATCACCTCTTGCGCTGATTTACTCTCCAGCGGTATATCCTGATGTGGTACATAACGTAGCGTTAAAGAACGGTCACCTTTTCTGTCGACATTAAATATCTGAATATTAGGTTCATTGTTACTTAAATTATATTGAGCTGATAGCTTACTACGCAGCTGCTGATAACCTTCTTCATTATGAATTGCCGATACTTCAATATGTTTACTATTTTCGTTATCTTCGATTGAAAATAAATGCATATCTCGCATTACCTTAGGCGACAAATACTGGCTAATAAAACTCTCATCTTTAAAGTTTTGCATGGCAAAGTGCACTGTATCTAACCAATCACTGCCTGCAATATCAGGGAACCAGGCTTTATCTTCATCTGTAGGGTGTTCGCATATACGTCTAATATCAGTAAACATTGCAAACCCAAGCGCGTATGGATTCATACCTGAGTAATAAGGGCTGTTATAAGCAGGTTGAGCGACCACGTTAGTATGATTATGTAATATCTCCAGCATAAACTTATCTGTTACTAAGCCTTCGTCATACATGTGATTAGTAATGGTATAATGCCAAAATGTTGCCCAGCCTTCATTCATTACTTGTGTCTGTTTTTGTGGATAAAAATACTGACTTATTTTACGCACTATGCGAATTATTTCACGCTGCCAAGATTGTAATAATGGTGCATTTTTTTCTACAAAATACAGTATGTTTTCTTGTGGTTCTGCTGGGTAATTTGGCTCAACAGGTTCAATTTTTTCATTGCTTTGGGGCAGGGTACGCCACAACTCGTTGACTTGGGTTTGTAAATAATCAGTACGTTCTTTTTGTCGGCGTTTTTCTTCACTTAAAGATGGTTCACTCGGACGCTTATAGCGATCAACACCGTAACTCATTAACGCATGGCATGAGTCGACAATGTTTTCGACGGCATCAATACCGTATTTTTGTTCACATTCAGCGATATAATTTTTCGAAAATAATAAGTAATCTATAATTGATTCTGCGTCTGTCCATGACTTAAATAGATAATTACCTTTAAAAAAAGAGTTGTGGCCATAGCAGGCGTGCGCCACGACTAACGCTTGCATCGGTATCGTGTTTTCTTCCATTAAGTAAGCGATACAAGGACTGGAATTAATGACAATTTCATATGCTAGCCCCATTTGTCCACGTTTGTAGCTTTGTTCGGTTTGAATGAATTTCTTACCAAAGCTCCAGTGGTTATAGCCAATTGGCATCCCTACTGAAGAATAAGCATCCATCATTTGCTCTGCGGTGATTACTTCTATTTGATTGGGGTAAGTATCAAGTCGATAGTGTTCGGCAATTCGTTTTATTTCGACGTGATATTCTTCAAGTAATGGGAAGTTCCAATCAGGACCATCGCTAAGCTGCTTTACTTCATCTTTTAACATATAGATTCTCCCTAAGCGGCCTGTTTCTTGAATAGTTCTCGGAATACAGGATATATATCTTCGAGCTGGCGAATGTGTTGTAAGGCGAATTGAGAGTACTCTTCTGCTACTTTTTCATATTCGCGCCATAATGTTTGATGTGCTCGATTCGTTATCTCTATATAGCTGAAATAGCGCACTTGCGGCATTATTTTGTCGACTAAAATCTTGCGGCATAGCGGGGAGTCGTCAGCCCAATTGTCACCATCTGAAGCTTGCGCAGCGTAGATGTTCCATTCATTTGCGGGGAATTTATCGGTAACAATTTTATCCATCAGTTTCAAGGCTGACGATACAATCGTACCACCTGTTTCTTGTGAATAGAAAAACTCATGTTCATCCACTTCTTTTGCTTGCGTATGGTGACGTATATAAACGACTTCAATTTTTTTATAAGTACGGGTTAAGAATAAATAGAGTAAAATGTAGAATCGTTTTGCCATGTCTTTCGTTGGTTGATCCATGGATCCAGAGACATCCATTAGGCAAAACATCACAGCTTGACTGTTGGGTACTGCGTATTGCTCAAAGTTGTTATAACGTAAATCAAAGGTATCAATAAAAGGCACTTTGCTGATCCGTGCTTTTAGGTCAGCAATTTCCTTTTTCAATTCTGCAACAAATTGACCTTCGATATCACCTTGGTTTGTTAATTCATTAACTTGCTCTTCTAGCGCTTTGACTTTTCGTTTTTTACCGCCAGCGAGCGCTGTTCGTCTTGCTAATGAGTTTTGTAGTGATTTTACAATCGCAATATTCCCTGGGTTACCGTTTGAAGTATAACCTGCACGATGGGTTTTCATCTCTACAATACTGTTAAGTTGGTTCTCTTGTAAGTTAGGTAACTCTAGATCTTCAAAGAGTAAGTCTAGATATTCATCTTTTGAAATTTGGAAATTAAAACCATCGTTACCTTCACCACTATCACTGGCTTCTCCACCACCTGCACCAGCGCCATCTCCTGCTGGTGGGCGATTGATTTTATCGCCAGTGATAAATTGATCATTACCTGGGTGAACAATCGTGCGATCACCGCCTTTTCCTTGATGAAACATAGGTTCTGAGATGTCACGAGTTGGAATACTGACACTTTCTCCAGATGTAATATCCTGGATACTGCGATTGTTTACAGCATCAGATACCGCCTTTTTTATTTGTGAGTTATAACGACGCATAAAGCGTTGTCGATTAACGGTACTTTTATTTTTACCGTTTAATCTGCGATCAATAAAATGTGCCATCTCATACCCCCTAACAAAGTCTATTATGATGATTTACGTACGCGTAAATACCATTCTGACAGCAATCTAACTTGTTTCTTGGTATAGCCTTTCTCCATCATACGGGCTACAAAATTGTCATGTTTTTGTTGTTCATCAGTGGATGTTTTACCGTTAAATGAGATAACGGGTAACAACTCTTCGGTGTTGGAGAACATTTTTTTCTCGATAACGGTACGCAATTTTTCGTAACTGACCCAAGCAGGGTTTTTACCACTGTTGTTGGCTCTGGCACGTAATACAAAATTGACGATTTCGTTACGGAAATCTTTCGGGTTACTGATACCTGCTGGTTTTTCAATTTTTTCTAAGTCGTTATTTAATGCTTCTCTATCAAATAGTTGACCTGTATCAGGATCGCGGAACTCTTGGTCTTGGATCCAGAAGTCAGCGTAAGTGACATAGCGATCGAAAATGTTTTGCCCGTATTCTGAATAAGATTCTAGATATGCGGTTTGAATTTCTTTGCCAATAAACTCAACATATTTCGGGATCAGGTAACCTTTCAAGAATTCTAAGTAACGGTCGGCAACATCCTGAGGGAATTGCTCGCGTTCAATTTGCTGTTCAAGCACATAGAATAGGTGTACTGGGTTCGCTGCTACTTCGACATGATCAAAGTTGAATACTTTAGACAAAATCTTATAAGCAAAACGGGTTGATAGCCCTGACATACCTTCATCGACGCCAGCATAATCACGGTACTCTTGATATGATTTTGCTTTTGGATCAGTATCTTTTAATGTTTCCCCATCATAAACTCGCATTTTAGAGTAAATAGATGAATTTTCAGGGTCTTTGATACGTGATAACACAGTAAATTGAGATAGTGCATCGAGGGTACCTGGCGCACACTTAGCATTATGCAACGCACTATTTTCTAGCAGTTTACGATAGATAGCTTGTTCTTCACTAATACGTAAACAGTAAGGTACTTTAACGATGTATACCCGGTCTAAAAAGGCCTCATTGTTTTTGTTGTTACGGAATGTTTGCCACTCTGATTCATTGGAGTGAGCTAAGATTATCCCTTCGAAAGGCAAGGCTGATAGGCCTTCGGTACTGTTATAGTTACCTTCCTGTGTTGCGGTAAGTAGGGGATGGAGCACTTTAATTGGTGCTTTAAACATCTCTACAAACTCCATTACACCTTGATTGGCTTTACACAGTGCGCCTGAGTAGCTGTATGCATCAGGATCATCTTGTGAAAAATGCTCTAACTGACGAATATCTACTTTCCCCACAAGTGATGAAATATCTTGATTATTCTCATCCCCGGGTTCGGTTTTAGCTATCGCAATTTGGTGCAGAATCGATGGGCGGACTTTTTCCACTTTGAACTTACTGATATCACCACCAAACTCTTTTAAACGTTTGGCTGCCCAAGGGGACATGACATGACCAAGGTAACGCGTGGGAATGCCGTATTCACTGCGTAAAATGTTGGCATCTTCATTGACGTCAAATAAGCTAAATGGATGATCGTTAACTGGCGATCCTTTAATGCGATAAATCGCTTCATTTTGCATTAGGTCTTTTAGTTTTTCTGCTAAAGATGATTTACCACCACCAACAGGCCCTAATAAATACAAAATTTGTTTCTTTTCTTCTAATCCTTGTGCGGAGTGCTTTAGATAAGCCACTATTTGTTCTATGGCATCTTCCATGCCATAGAAATCTTTAAAAGCGGGATAGCGTGCAACTACGCGGTTGGAAAATAATCGGCTCAAGCGAGAATCTGTCGCGGTATCAACCATTTCTGGTTCACCGATTGCGTTTAATAATCTTTCAGCAGCAGATGCGTATACAGTTTTATCGTCACGACATAAATTTAAAAATTCTTGTATCGTATATTCTTCTTCACGACTTTCTTCGTATCGTTGCTGGTAATGTTCAAAAATACCCATTGGTAACCCCCAAATGTAATTACTTGCATCCGCAAAAATTAGCATCGACAAGTTTGAACTATTTCTTATTACTACTCTAAATCTAGACTTTGATTTTAAAACTGCGCAATTAAATTGCGGTTTTATAAGCGTTTTATTATTTCAATTATCGTGGCCGTAATATTATGTATTAATAATAACAGTACGTGAGTTAGTGAAAGAGAGGTGGCAAGCGTTATTCTGTGGGTCTTTATATTGTTAATTTTGATTTGGCGATACATAAGTAAAGTATAGCTTAATTGGAATATGATTAAATTGGATTGAAAATAACGCTTTATAATTATTGCTACCAGCGAAGATTAATCGCCATATACGAGAGCTGTTATTACTTTGGATGTAGGGCTCGACTTACGCTCAATGAATGTGAGCGTAAGTCTATTAACGGATAGTGGTTATGCGGTTAGTGCTTCATGTTGTAGCTTATTCAGCATTCGCATTGTTGCTTGTATACCTGCGAATACCTGATTCGAACTGACGCCACGGGTACGGAAAGTTGAGTCTCCTTGTCGCCACGTGATAAAACTTTCAGTTAAAGCACTGGTTTTACCGCCGGGTGGAATACGCACTTGGTAGTTTTCTAAATTAGGAAGATCAAAATCTACTTTTTGCATAATGGCTTCGATCGCCATACTAAATGCATCAAACCCACCATTACCAGAACCAGCTGATTTGTATATGTCATCGCCAATACGAATACGAATACTCGCCGTTGAGTCAACATTAAGACCTGATGTGATCGAGCAGTTAAGTAATTCAATGTGTGAGTAATCTTTACTTTCTAGTAGGTCTGCGATAATAAATGGCAAGTCTTCAGGGGTAATGATCGCTTTTTGATCACCGAGGGTAACAATGCGTTCAAGCAATTTAGTTTTTTGCGCAGCACTAAGATCGATACTCAAATCTTTTAGGTTTTTTTCTAACGATGCTTTCCCGCTCATCTTACCGAGCGCATAGGTGCGTGTACGTTCAAACCGTTCAGGGCCTAACACCGTTTGATATAAGCCACCTTTATTATCGCCATCAGCATGGATACCACTTGTTTGTGTAAACACGTCAGCGCCAATAATAGGCGCGTTAGCAGGCGTGATCTTGCCTGAGAAGTTCTCAATCATTTGACTGATCTGATGAATATGCTGTTCGTTGATGGACGATTCAATACCGAGTTTGTCTTTTAATACTACGGCTACCTCAGCAAGCGAGGCGTTACCTGCTCGTTCACCTAAGCAGTTAACAGTACAATGGATAGCGCTAATCCCCGCTTTTGCTGCGGTGAGGGCGTTCGCGGTCGCTAAGCCGTAATCATTATGCGGGTGAAAATCAAATTGTAATTGCGGAAAGCGATTGATCATATCAGACAGACTGGTATGAACTTCATCTGGTGACATTACGCCGAGTGTATCCGGTAACATATAATGCTGGATTGGCAGGTCGGATAATGCGGTGATCATGTTATAAACATAGTCAGGGTTATCGCTGTAGCCATTAGACCAATCTTCCAGATAAATATTAACGGTTAAATCTTGTTCCATTGCATAATGGATAGTTTCTCTTACATCAGCAATATGAGTAGCAGGGCTTTTACGCAACTGTTCTGTGCAGTGTTTTTCGCTGCCTTTGGTTAATAGGTTGATCACTTTAGCACCGCTGGACTTGATCCAGTCAACACTTTTGGTGTGGTCTACAAAGCCGAGTATTTCAATACGATGTGCGACTTGTTCTTGTTCTGCCCATTGCATTAATGAAGATACTGCATTTTTTTCGCCTAAGGATACACGTGCAGATGCGACTTCAATACGATCAACATTCAGGGATTGGAGTAGGGCTTTGGCAATACTGACTTTTTCGTCGGGCGTGAAGGAGACACCTTGGGTTTGCTCTCCGTCGCGAAGAGTAGTGTCCATTAGCTGGACTCGAGGGCGCATGATTTCCATATTTGCTACCTGCTTCAAATTGTAGGGAAAGAGCGGATGGGAGATGCCATCCGCTTATCGTTATCCACTTTATAGCGATTAGCCGTTAATTCAGTCGAATCAACAATCGTGCTTTGGTCGCACTATTGTTGATTGTAATTGTATTATTAGCTCGCTTCAGTCCATAACCATGGAAACTGTTGCTTATTTTTTGCTTCGAATTCAGAGATCTTATCTTCATGCTTTAATGTCCATGAGATATCATCCGCGCCTTCGATAAGGCTTTGTTTGCGGAATTCATCAACCTCAATCGCAATAACAATACCGCCGGGCGTCGTTACTGTTTGAGCTGGTAAATCAACCGTGAATTCAACACCTTCGTTAGCATCGATCTCAGCCATTAGTGCTGCTAATTCGTCTTTGCTCACACGAATCGGTAAAATACCATTTTTGAAACAGTTAGAATAAAAAATATCTGCATAGCTTGTTGATATTACAGTATTGAAACCGAAATCTTCGATAGCCCATGGTGCGTGCTCGCGTGATGAACCACAACCAAAGTTATCGCCAGCTACCAGGATTTTAGCACCCTTAAAAGCAGGTTTGTTTAATTCAAATTCTGGGTTTTCATCACCGTTATCTAGAAAACGCCAGTCATGGAATAAGTGAATACCGAAACCTGTACGTTCTACTTTCTTCAAAAACTGTTTTGGGATGATCTGATCTGTATCTACGTTACTACGATTCATCAATGCCGCAACACTAGTATGATTTTTATATGCTTTCATTTTAATTCCTTGATCACTAATGTGCTAAAGCTTACGCCCAGTTACGGATGTCAACAAAATGGCCTTCAATTGCTGCAGCGGCAGCCATTGCTGGAGATACGAGGTGAGTACGACCACCTTTACCTTGTCGACCTTCAAAGTTACGGTTTGATGTAGATGCACTACGTTGACCGTCACTGAGTTGATCGCCATTCATTGCTAAGCACATTGAACAACCTGGTTCACGCCATTCCCAACCTGCATCTATTAAGATCTTATCTAGGCCTTCTTCTTCAGCTTGTTCTTTCACAAGGTAAGAGCCTGGTACCGCAATTGCTTGTACTGCAGCACTTACTTTTTTGCCTTTAGTCATTTCTGCAATCGCACGGAAATCTTCAATACGACCATTAGTACAAGAACCGACAAACACTAAATCGACTTGAATATCTGTGATTGGAGCGCCAGCAGTAATGCCCATGTAAGACAACGCGCCTTTACATGCAGATGATTTGATTACGTCATCAAAATCAGCTGGAGATGGGATGTTTGCTGTCACAGGTGAAACTTGTTCAGGTGATGTACCCCAAGTCACTTGTGGTGCGATATCTTCAGCGGCCAATTCGATAACGGTATCAAATACAGCACCGTCATCTGTTGGCAGTGATTTCCAGTATGCTAGTGCAGCAGCCCAATGATCGCCTTTCGGTGCAAACTCTTTGCCTTCAATGTAATCGAAAGTAGTTTGATCTGGTGCGATTAGACCTGCACGAGCGCCACCTTCAATAGCCATATTACAAAGGGTCATACGACCTTCCATTGTTAACTCACGGATTGCTGACCCCGCGAATTCAATAACATGACCTGTACCGCCAGCTGTACCTATCTTACCAATAACAGCAAGAGCGATATCTTTAGCGGTAGAAAATTTAGATAGTTTACCTTCAATGCTTACTAGCATCGTTTTAGATTTTTTCTGTTGTAACGTTTGAGTTGCCATTACATGTTCAACTTCAGACGTACCGATACCGAATGCTAACGCACCGAATGCACCGTGTGTTGCTGTGTGTGAATCACCACAAACAGCTGTCATACCTGGGTGGATGAAGCCATGTTCAGGAACGACAATATGAATAACACCGTTGTTAGCATTGTTCATGTCATAAATTAGTAGGCCGTGTTCATCACAGTTATCTGCCATTGTTTGAATCTGTTTAGCAGCAATTGGATCTTTAATTGGTAAGTGACGATCAACCGTTGGTACGCAGTGGTCCATTGTTGCTAGAATACTGTGTTTGTTACGTACTGGACGTTGTTGAATTTTTAAACCTTCAAACGCTTGAGGGCTTGTTACTTCATGCATCAAATGACGATCGATATAAAGTATTGGAGTTCCATTCTCTGGCTCATGAACTAAGTGCGAATCCCAAATCTTTTCATACATTGTTTTTTTCATTGCTTTGCTTCCCTTCTCATCAACCGAGATATTTGTATTTCTTATGCCTTGATACTATGACAATTGTGTGACGTTCTTCAAGAACATAATTTCATAAAGCGTTGTAATTCTAAATGCCCGCCTTCCTATAATATCGGCACACCTAATAATTGCAGTGTTAAATATCGGTTAATGACTAAAATGCAGTTTTAGATGTGGCTGTATTTGGTTTTTATGGGGTTATTTATTTTTTACAATATGTTAGATTTTTTTATTTTACTGCTTATGAATGTCGTAAATAAACTAATTTCAGCCATTTTAAGGTCTTGATGGTAGAAATAACCATATAACCTATGCTTAGGTTAAGTAATAGCTATGTATTATTCAAAATTGGTTTATAGGTTAAAGGGGTAAGGGAATGAATTCTTTAAAAGTATCTGATTATATGCAGTTACGGCCAGTCAAGTTAACTGTAAATATGCCTGTCGCAACAGCCGTTGATAAACTATTGAAATCAGCTCATATTGGTGCTCCTGTTGTGGATGATAACGATACACTGGTGGGCTGGGTCTCGGAACAGGATTGTTTAGCAACGTTATTGGAATCGAGTTATTACTGTGAAGAAGTCGCGATTGTTGGCGACTTGATGAAATCTGATGTGCTCACAGCTCGGTCTGAAGACAGTATTATTGAATTAGCACAGAAAATGGTATCAGCAAAACCTAAGAGCTACCCTGTGATTAACGAGCATGGTGTGGTGGTTGGCGTTATTTCACGTCGTGACGTACTAAAAGCGATGGATAAACAGCAGCAGGCTTGCTATGAAAAGTAGCAGTTAATTTCTAATTAAGTGCTAATTTAAATTTTATGTCGAAAAAGGCTACAATGCTGTAGCCTTTTGTATTGTTATTTATATATATTATGTAGTACTTAGCGTAGTAACTAAAATATTCCTTAGAATACTGCCTCGCTATGCAGCTGCTACATCACCATTTTTGTTATTGTGGAAACGCTTTTCACCGACATAGGCGTAAGCCAAGCAAATGATAGATGCAAAACAAGAGCCGACTAAGACCATGAAACCACCATCCCAACCGAAATGGTCAACAGTATAACCAAGCACTGCATTTGCAGCGACAGCACCACCGAGATAGCCAAATAAACCTGTTAATCCAGCCGCTGTACCAGCCGCTTTCTTAGGCGCAAGCTCAAGAGCATATAAGCCAATCAACATTACAGGACCGTAAATTAGGAAGCCAATCGCAATAAGTGCTGCCATATCGATCATCGGGTTACCTGCAGGGTTGAACCAATAAACAAGTACAGCAATGGTGACTAATGCCATGAATAATATTCCAGCAGGAGCACGGCGACCTTTGAATAATTTATCCGAGATCCAACCACAAAGTAGGGTGCCTGGAATACCGGCCCATTCATATAAGAAATAAGCCCAAGAAGAACCATCTACAGTGAAACCTTTTGCTTCTTTTAGATACACTGGAGCCCAATCTAAAACGCCGTAACGGATCATATAAACAAAGGCATTAGCAATGGCGATAGACCACAGCAGTTTGTTATTGAGTACGTATTTGAAGAAGATCTCTTTTGCTGTCATTTCTTGTTCATGATCTTTACTGTAATCATCAGGGTAGTCATCTTTGTATTCTTCGATTGGTGGTAATCCGCAAGATTGTGGCGTATCACGTACTGTAAACCAGACAAAGACGGCTACGATGACAGCAAAGAAAGCGGGGACATAAAATGCGGCATGCCAGTCATCGTTGAATGCCCACAGCCCGAGTAAGAACATAGGGCCGATTAAGCCGCCACCAACATTATGCGCGACATTCCAAACTGAAACTAACTCACCACGTTCTTTCTTTGACCACCAATGAACCATGGTTCTACCGCAAGCTGGCCAACCCATACCTTGAAACCAACCATTTAGAAACAATAAAACGAACATGGCGGTGATACTGCTTGTTGCCCAAGGCATATAGCCAAAAGTAAACATAACAGCGGCGGACATTAATAATCCAGCGGTTAAGAAGTAGCGTGGATTAGAGCGGTCTGAGACACTGCCCATGAGAAATTTAGATAAGCCGTAAGAAATGGATACTGCCGATAACGCGACACCAAGATCGCCACGACTAAAACCTTGTTCAATCAAGTATGGCATGGCCAAACTGAAATTTTTACGGACTAGATAATAGCCAGCATAACCAAAGAAAATACCAAAGAATAACTGCCAACGTAAGAATTTATAAGTAGAGTCAATTTGACCTGCGGGTAAGCGAGCGATGTGCTCTTTCGGTTTGAAAATACCAAACATTTATAACCTCGAGTTTCAACGTGTTGATGGTTTTTAATAACCATTTTATAGGGTGTGATGTTCGTTCGAGCGAAAATCGGAATTATTTTATTTTCTTTCGAGTATTTTTGATGTGACAGAGGTCGAATAAACATGTGTTAAAAATCAGTGTGATAGCTACCTTTAATAAATATGCATAAATAAACTAGTGGCACGGGAGTCTGTAAATAAATCGTTACAGCTTGTAAAGCTAGGTGTTAACTACTCATTTTGAGGTGTTTGTGGCGTGTCTAAGCATTTTATTGATGCCATGTGTAAATAATTACTGCCGTTTATTATTGAATTTATATTTCCTTGATAGCGGTCTAATCGACTAAAAAGTGTCCCGCAACAGCGTCTTAAAGTGATTGTAAACTAGCAACTGTAAGGCTTTTCATTTGAAATCCAATAATCATTTGAAATTCGATAGATACTGGCATAGTATTTCGCTTTTATCCTAAAGTTAATGGGCGCTTTCTAACTATTATGCAGAGTATCTTAAAATCCCTGACAGCTGAGCTATCTAACTGTATGCACGCGGATCGTTTTCGTTTTAAACGTCGTTTGCAAACTGCGCAAAAATTACCTGCTGAAAAGCAAGAGAAAGCCGTTGATAAACTGCAGCAAGATATTGCAGCATCGGCAAGCCTACGTCAGTCGCGTATTGATAACTTACCTGTAGTCTCTTATCCTGAGTCTCTGCCTATTAGTCAGAAACGTAACGATATTGCCAACGCTATTCTAAATAACCAAGTGGTAATTATTGCCGGTGAAACGGGGTCGGGTAAAACCACTCAGATCCCGAAAATATGCCTCGACCTCGGGTTAGGTATTGACGGCATGATTGGCCATACACAGCCAAGACGACTGGCTGCGCGTACTGTTGCCAATCGTATTGCTGAAGAGCTTGACTCTGAGCTTGGTGAGCATGTTGGTTATAAGATCCGTTTTAACGATAACGTCAGCAAGAAAAGTTATATCAAGTTAATGACCGACGGTATTTTGCTGGCCGAGATCCAACAAGATCGTTTTTTAAGTCGATATGACGTCATCATTATCGATGAAGCCCATGAACGTAGTTTAAACATTGATTTTATTCTTGGTTATTTAAAGCAGCTACTTAATCGTCGACCTGATTTAAAAGTGATCATTACCTCTGCGACAATCGATCCTGAGCGCTTTTCTAAGCACTTTAATAATGCGCCTATGATTGAGGTATCTGGTCGTACTTATCCTGTTGAAGTACGTTATAACGCGCTAGCAGAGCAAGAAGATGGTCACGAACGTGATCAAATCCAAGGCATTGTTGATGCGGTTGATGAACTGCAAAGCGAAGGCCTCGGTGATATTCTGGTTTTCCTTAACGGTGAACGTGAGATCCGTGACACTGCCGATGCGTTAAACAAGTTAAAACTGCGTGATACCGAAGTGCTACCGCTATACGCGCGTTTGACGAATGCAGAGCAAAACAGAATTTTCCAAAGCCATGTTGGCCGTCGTGTCGTCTTAGCGACCAACGTGGCTGAAACATCATTAACAGTACCGGGCATCAAGTATGTTATTGACCCAGGTACTGCTCGCATTAGCCGTTATAGCTACCGCACTAAAGTACAGCGCTTGCCGATTGAAGCCGTATCACAAGCAAGTGCAAATCAGCGTATGGGTCGTTGTGGTCGTGTGAGTGCGGGTATTTGTATCCGCCTGTACAGTGAAGAAGATTTTAATAATCGTCCAGAATTCACAGATCCAGAGATCCAGCGTACTAACCTTGCATCAGTTATTTTGCAAATGCATGCATTAGGGTTAGGAGACGTTGCCAATTTCCCATTCGTACAGCCGCCAGATAGCCGTAATATTACCGATGGTTTAAAACTGCTGGAAGAGTTAGGTGCGATTGATATCAGTAACGCTGATCATAATAAACGCCTGACACCTGTGGGTATCGCGTTGGCTAAGTTGCCGATTGATCCACGACTTGCCCGTATGGTGATGGAAGCAAATACCAATGGTTGTTTAAATGAAGTAATGATTATTACTGCGGCCTTGTCGATTCAAGACCCTCGTGAACGTCCTATGGAAAAACAACAAGCGGCCGATGAGCAACATCGTCGTTTTTATGATAAAGAATCAGATTTCATCACCTTCTTGAATCTTTGGAATTACGTCAAACAGCAGCAAGATGAATTATCGTCATCGCAATTCCGCCGTTTGTGTAAGAAAGATTACCTGGCTTATATGCGCGTGCGTGAGTGGCAAGATATTTACTCGCAACTGTCGCAAGTGGTGAGAGAGCTTGGCTTTATCGTTAATCCCGTCAAGCTTAACGAAGAGGGCGAGATCAGCAACAGTGATAACATCCACAAAGCACTGTTATCGGGAATGCTGAGCCACGTTGGTTTTAAAGATAAAGATCAAGATTATACTGGCGCACGTAACAGTAAATTTAATATCTTCCCCGGTTCAGGTTTATTTAAAAAACAACCTAAGTGGGTAATGGTTGCTGAGTTGGTGGAAACATCACGCTTATTTGGTCGTATTGCCGCGAAGATCCAACCTGAGTGGATTGAACCGCTGGCTGCGCATTTAAACAAATCAAGTTACAGTGAACCGCATTGGGAAAAACGCCGTGCAGCAGTTGTTGCTGCCGAAAAAGTGACTCTGTACGGTTTAGTTATTGTGCCTAAGCGCATGGTTAACTATAGCCAAATTGATCCGGCGCTCTGTCGTGAAATATTTATTCGCAGTGGTTTAGTTGAAGGTGAGTTCAATACGAAACATGCGTTCTTCAAGCACAATATGGCTGAAGTGGAGCGTATTCACGAACTCGAGCATAAATCGCGTCGCCGTGACATTTTGGTCAGTGATGATGATCTGTTCGGCTTCTATGCGGATGTTATTCCTGAACACGTTTGTTCAGGTCGTCATTTTGATAGCTGGTGGAAAAAAGAGATCAAGCAAACACCAGAGCTATTAACATTAACGCAAGCGCGTTTGATGAAACATGATGCTGAGTCTATTACAGCACAGAGTTATCCAGAGTTTTGGAGTCAAAACAGCTTTAAGTTTAAACTGGAATACAACTTTGAACCGGGTACTATTGAAGATGGTGTGACGGTGATAATTCCGTTGGCGATCTTAAACCAAATTAATGAACAAGGTTTTGATTGGCAGATCCCTGCGCTACGTGAAGAATTGGTTATTACGATGATCAAGGCATTACCAAAAACATTACGTCGTAACTTTGTGCCAGCCCCTAACTATGCGGGCGCTGCATTAGAAAATATGGATCCGAGTCAAGGTGATTTAGCGGCGAGCTTGAATAAGCAGTTGTTACGTATGACAGGTGTACGTTTAGATCAAGATGCGTGGGAATTATTAACGCTGCCAACGCACCTTAAAATGCATTTCAAGATCGTTGATGAGAATCTAAATAAGATCAGTTTTGGTGATGACCTCGGTGCGCTAAAGCAAAAATTACAAGGTAATATTCAACAAACCTTAGTGAAAGTAGCTGATAAAGGTATTGAGAAAAAAGACCTGATTACTTGGGACTTTGGTAAATTACCAACAGAGTTTAAACAAAAACACGGTGGTTACGAAGTTAAAGCTTACCCAGCCTTAGTTGATAATAAAAACTCGGTTGAAATTAAGCTGTTCGATCATCAAGAAGATGCTGCGGTTGCTGCAAGAGCGGGTTTACGTCGACTCATTTTACTTAATGTACCGTCACCGATTAAATATCTTGAGCAGAAATTACCGAATAAAGCCAAGCTTGGCCTGTACTTTAATCCATTTGGTAAAGTAACGGATTTGATCCACGATTGTATTTCTTGTGCGGTCGATAGCATTATAGCTAAGCAACCAGCACCAAGTGATGCCGAAAGTTTCGAAACGCTGAAAGAATTAGTACGCGCTAATATTGCAGATGAAACGGTGGAGGTTGCCAAGCAGGTTGAGAAAATTCTAACTGCCGCTCACCAAGTGCATAAGCAGCTTAAAGGCAAAGTGTCGCTGGATATGATTGTCGCTAACGGTGATATTAAAGCGCAATTAGCGGCGCTTATTTACAGTGGTTTTGTGACTCATACAGGGGTTAACAAATTAGCCGATGTACAGCGTTACATTAGTGCGATTGAACACCGCTTGAATAAGCTTAAGATTGATCCTATTCGCGATCGCGGTAATGCGGTTGAGGTTCAACCATTAACAGCGAGCTATATTCAGCTGACTAAAATGCCACGCTTAACGCTTGCTCAGCAGAATGAGTTATTAAAACTGCGCTGGATGCTCGAAGAATTGCGTGTATCGTTATTTGCGCAGCAATTGGGGACAAGTTATCCGGTATCAATTAAACGCGTTAAAATCGCATTTGCAGAGTTTAAAGCGGCTTTGTAGTAGATTGATCATGATTAATTGATAGTTAATTGATAGAAATGAAAAGGGAAGCACATGTGCTTCCCTTTTTTATATTATCTGTTTTTATATGATTAACTTTTTAGATAACCCATTGGTCTCGGCCATTCTCTTTTGCTCGGTAGAGTTTTTCATCGGCTTGTAACATCAACTCTTTGACGGTTACATCTCGACTTGGAACAAGGCTCATCACCCCAAAGCTCATCGTTACGATTGCCTGTTTATCTATACCTTCATGCCTAAATTCAAGTGAACGCACTGCATTAACTAACTTTTCAGCAACCAATTTAGCATTTTTTATGTCGGTATTAGGCAGTAACATACAAAATTCTTCACCGCCATATCTGGCAACGAGTTCAGAAGGGCGGCGCAGTGAACTATCGAGTATCGATGCGACAGCTTTTAAACATTCGTCACCTTGGATATGGCCATAGTGATCATTGTATTTTTTAAAGAAATCGATATCTGCAATGATGAAAGTCAGTGGTTGTGCATAGCGTTGTGCTCGCGCTAGCTCTTTAGCAATGGTGATATCTAGGTGTCGACGATTGGCAATACCGGTTAAACCATCGAGTGTTGCGAGACGTTCTAACTCTTCATTCGCAATTTCCAATTTCTTGGTTGTTTGTAAAAGCTGTGTTCGCATTGCGGCAATGCGTTCCATTGCCGCCATTTTGGCGATGAGTATTTGCTTTTTAATTGGTTTTGATAAGTAGTCATCACCACCGGCTTCAATGCCGATCATGATATCTTCAGGTGCTGTTTTGCCACTCAAAAAGATAATCGGCACCCAGTCGGTGAATTTATCTCTAATTTGTGCAGCGACTTGATAACCGTTAATACCAACCATGACCACTCCGAGCAACACAATATCGGGATTGCATTCAGCAAACATCGCGATACCAGTTTCTCCATTCTCTGCATCAAAGACTTCGTGATCAAGGTGTTGTAAGTACGAACGAATAATGACTCGTTCAATCTTGGAATCATCGATTATGAGGATCTTCATCGGCAGCCCTTGCTCTATCTAGTCGTTATTCAATATTCTGATTTAATAACTAAATATAGCAAGTATATGTTTCTTTAGTGTAATTTTTTATTGTTCTGTATCACACACTCTGTGTTATAGCTTTTCATCGTCGCTTTAACTTGGAATATTTCATCTGCAGTTAACTCGTCATCCCACGTCACGACTGCTGAAATGGTCGGGCTTTGGGCCGCTTTCAACAAAGTGTGGAATTTATTATTGATTTTAGCCTTGTGGATGATTAATGCACTATTTGCGCTAATACCATGCTGTGACAACAGTGCTGCGGTAAGCGTCATTGGCGGGGCAATGATTGCAGTCCATTGACCATGATTATCTTCAATTACGGTGTCATCAGCATGAAGGAAATTATTACTCTGTGCAGATATGTTCGCGTTATACATAAAAGATTTAGTTTGCATGGTCATCTACCTGTTGTTACATCCAGTGGTTTTATATACAGTAGTATTTTAGGCTGGTGTTTGCAAGTATTTATTACTTTTTATATTCAACATTATATTAACCCATTCAGCTTTAATGCATGTTAATTGTTATTTATCATGCGCTTAAGTTTATTTCATGGTGTTATTGTTTTAGGGGAGAGAGCTGGGGAATTATGGCTAGGGACGTTAATAGGATATTGATTAGAGCGATACAGAGTGTCTGCATAGTACTTTATACAGTGGTTTATACAGTGCTTTATATCTTGATGACACCATATGTTAATCTTCTGCATCGCCTTGTTATATTTCGATGGATATATTATTTGCTGTTCTATTGTTCTTTTATTTTCACGGTAGCATGTATCTTCTCAGCGACAATGTCTGCCCAGTGCTGATAGATAACAGCCCCAGGGTGAAAACCATCTTCTGCCATGTCTTGTTGATTTAACTCGCCGTCAATGTTGATTAACTGGCAATCAGTTTGGCTTGTAATGAGCTGTGCTAGCTTACGGTTAAACTGCGAAGATCTTCCGCCTAAATAACGGCGTAGTGGTTGCGGTAGTGCAGGAAACTGACCCATAGGTGGCACTTGGGTGATAAGGATCTGTTGGCAATTAAACTGCGTACGTAATTGAGTGATGAGATCTTGCTGTTGTGTTATCCAGGTTAATGCGGATAACGAACCGGTGACATCGTTCACCCCTAGTGACGTGACGATAATATCGAACGTTTGCGGTGGCTGAACTGATAACATTTTCAAGCTATCTAATGTGGTGTGTCCTGATTTTGCTAATAACTGCCAGTCAACTTGATAGGAATCGGCTAATGCAGACACTAAGTGTCCTGCTAATGCTTGTGATTGATGCTCTACGCCAACGCCTGCTGCAGCTGAATCACCAACAATCAGTAGTCGTATTTTTTGCCCTTCACCGACGGAACCTGAGCGCTCGCCTGACGCCTCTGGTAGCTTTGGTGTGACCTTCTTTACATAACGGCCTTGTGCAATGATGATGGGCGCATAGACAGCTTTGGTTAACAATGTACTTAATGATTTAAACATGGAACCTCCTTGTTGTAACCATCATAGCAATACCGAGCTATATTTACACTTAGGTTGTTTTATGCTTAATTGGAGTGAGTTATGTCAAATCATCATACCTATAAAAAGATCGAAATGGTTGGTTCATCTAAAACCAGTATTGAAGACGCTATTCATAATGCCTTGGCCGAATGTAGTAAGACGGTTAAGAATATGGATTGGTTTGAAGTCGTTGAAACCCGTGGCCACATTGTTGATGGCGCAGTAGGGCATTTTCAAGTGACGCTCAAAATAGGCTTCCGTATTGGTGATAGTTAGCTTGTCTATAGGTATAACATTATAAGGAAATCACGATGAGTAAAATAACGGGTGGCTGCTTATGCGGCGAAGTTAAATTTGAAGTGAAGAATGACTTTAGTCAGTTTCATTTGTGTCATTGCCAACAATGTCAGAAGATCACTGGCTCTGCTCATGCATCCAATTTATTCTGTCAGGCCGAGCATATCAATTGGCTGTCAGGGATAGATAAGACCAAACGTTTCGATTATCCGAACCGTCACTTCGCTCGCGTATTTTGTACCGAATGTGGTACGGGTGTGCCGTATTTAGTCAATAAAGGTAAAACCTTAATTGTGCCTGCTGGGTCATTAGATCTGAATGAAGATACGGTATTGAATGTTGCACCTCAAGATAATATCTTTTGGCATGAACGTGCGCCTTGGTATGATGTGGCGCTAACTGCACCTACCTTTGCTGGTTTTCCAAAATAACTCTTTATCAGGGTTATTTATTAGGGCACAGTTTAATCGCTGATTAGCTGTGCTGTTGTTTATCGCTGGATCCCTTTATCAAGATAATGTTATATTTGTGCCATTAGTTGGACATGATATAGCAATAAAAGGAAGCGTAAACATGCAGTTAAAATTAGCTGAATTAAGTGATATTGAAGATACATTAACACTTCATTATAAATACCAAGTTGATTCGATTGCTGCGGAAGACAAAGCGGATGGTTTTGTGACTACGCCGTTTACAAAAGAAGAGTTAACACGCTTAATTACCGAAGAAAGCGGACTGTTCATTGCCCGTAAAGATGGTAAGGTTGTCGCCTATGTCATGGCTGCGTCTTGGACATTTTGGTCTAACTGGCCGATGTTTGCGCATATGATTAAAGATCTGCATAACTTAACCTACTTAGGTCAAACCTTAACGGTTGATAATTCGTATCAATATGGCCCTGTGTGTATCGATAAAAGTATCCGTGGTACGGGTGCGTTAGAAACGATCTTTGATTTTGCTCGAGAGCATATGGCGAAGCGCTACCCTATCTTAGTGACTTTTATTAATAAGGTTAATCCACGCTCTTATGCGGCGCATACTAAAAAACTAGATCTGACAGTTATTCAAGAATTTGAATATAACAACAATCATTATTATGAGTTGGTATACGATACGTCGAAACCGCTCGCTTTATAGCTAATAAAAAAGCACGTTATAGGTTCAATGCTATAACGTGCTTTGTTCATTACTTACTTTTAATATGTTGTTTAAATTAGCTTTCGCTTAAAGTAGTATTATTTCGTTTCTACTTTATCAACAACATGATTATCACCTAATTCATTAGGCAATACTAAGTTCAGAATAATCGCTACGATACCACAAAGGCTTACACCTTGAAGGCTGAAATCGCCGATACCAAACGCCATACCACCAATACCAAACACCAGTGTCACAGCTACAATGATTAAGTTACGTGATTTATGTAAATCAACGCGATTGGTGATCAAAGTATTTAGCCCTACGGTTGCGATGGTACCAAATAACAAGATCATGATCCCGCCCATTACTGGTACAGGGAATGTTTGTAACAAAGCGCCTAACTTACCAACAAAAGCCAACACAATCGCGATCACCGCTGCCCATGTCATGATGATAGGGTTGAATGCTTTCGTTAGCATCACTGCACCAGTTACTTCACTGTATGTCGTATTCGGTGGCGCACCAAACATTGACGCTGCCATTGTTGCGACACCGTCACCAGCAAGCGTGCGGTGTAGACCCGGTTTTTTCAGGTAATCTTTACCTGTAGCGTTAGAGATTGCCAGAATATCACCAACGTGTTCAATGGCCGGTGCTAGTGCAACAGGGATCATGAATAATATAGCGTTGATGTTAAACTCAGGGAAAGTAAAGTTTGGCAGCGCTAACCAGCTCGCTTGAGATACAGGTGTGAAATCAATAATGCCATAGGCAAGACTTGCGGTATAACCCGCTAAAATACCAGCCATAATCGGAATGAGTTTAAGCAGACCTTTACCAAATACACTGACCGCAATCGTAGTAAATAGTGATATTGCCGCAATGATAATCGCAATTTCATTATCAATGAGCTGTATTGAACCATCACCGGTTTTACCCATCGCCATATTAACAGCAACAGGGGATAAACCAAGGCCAATAACCATGATCACAGGACCAACAACAACAGGCGGTAGTAATTTATGAATAATGCTTACGCCACGAAATTTAATCACGACAGATAGCAATACATAAGTGAAACCAGCAGCCATTAATCCACCCATCGTGCTTGCGATACCCCATGTTTGTACACCAAACATGATAGGAGCGATAAAAGCAAACGAGGATGCAAGAAACACAGGGACAGAACGTTTAGTAATGACTTGAAAAACTAAGGTACCAAGACCAGCACCGAAAAGAGCAACATTTGGATCCAAACCAGTGAGTAGAGGAACCAGTACGAGGGCACCAAACGCAACAAAAAGCATTTGTAGGCCGAGTAAAACTTGCATTTTTTTATCTCCATTTTAAGCAAACCGCTGGACGGTAGCATAGAAGATTTATTATTGATATTAATAATAGATAAATCCGTTACTTTTAGGTACCAGGTCAAATTAGTCGGTGCTCTGTGGTGAATTGTCACGATGAGAACGTTTGTTTAAAAGCAAAATCATGGCATTATGTTGGTTCTTATCATCTGCTTACGATATCTTCTATCCTATTACAGATAACATCCGTATTTATAAGTTGGATTTCATGATCACCGACAGTCATATCATCGATACAGTATCAGCTCATCATTTGTTTTCAGCGCTTACTGAGGCTGAATTTCAGCAGCTCTTTAGTACTGCGAAAACATGTAAAATCGAGCCATTAGAAAATGTCTTTCATCAAGGTGATAAAGCCAGTCGATTTTATTTAGTGTTACGCGGGCACCTCAAACTTTACCGCACCAGCCCGAGTGGACAAGAGAAAGTCGTGGAATTAATGCGTGAAGGGAACACCTTTGCCGAGGCATTAATGTTTAATAATAAACCGTTTTATCCCGTTGCTGCGCAAGCTGTATCAGCAAGTGAATTGATAACCTTTGATAATGATACGTACTTGAAGATCTTAAAAAGTAACCCTGAAGCGGGCATTGCGATCATGGCGAACATGAGTATTCGTTTACATCATGATCTGTATGAGATTGAAATGTTGTCGGTCGAAAATGCCAAAAACCGGTTATTGTTATTCTTGATGCAGAATATTCAAGACAAAGACGGTAATGAAGGTGTTATTGAACTTGATATACCGAAACGTACGTTGGCGTCATTATTGTCGATCCAACCTGAAACGTTTTCGCGTTTACTTAAAAAGCTGGCTAAAGAAGGCTTAATTGAAGAGAAAAGAGGCCATATTCGTATTATTAATATTGATGCCTTGTATGCCGCTTCAGATATTCCAGTGCAACCTGTAACGGGTGGACAATAATGAGTAACGCGGTTCAGGTGATCTCGTTTTCTAATTTAGCCTTTGCGTTTATCCCTGTGCTGGTGGCATTAGGTATCTTAATGCAGTGGCGCTTGCCGATTAAAAATGGCCTGTATGCATTGTCCCGCATGCTGATCCAGTTATTGCTCATTGGTTATTTCTTATCATATATTTTCGAATCGCACAGCGCGGGCATCGTCGTTATTGTGCTGCTGGTGATGGTCGTCGCATCGAGTTGGATTGCGTTAGGTGCAGTGCCCGACCAACGTTGGAAAATGTACAAGTATGCATTACTGTCTGTAACACTTGGTGGTGGCTTTACTTTATTTGTCATGAGTGCAGGTGTATTGGGATTAGACCCTTGGTACAACCCGCAATACATGGTGCCGCTAGCGGGAATGGCGTTTGCTAATGCGATGAATAGCGTGAGCTTGTCTGCGGAACGTTTACATGCAGAAATGGTACGCGGTGAAGATTATCTCGTGGCACGTCGTATCGCTTTAAAAGCCTCGTTAATACCGATTACTAATGCTTTATTCGCGGTTGGTCTCGTGTCTTTACCGGGGATGATGACGGGACAAATTTTATCCGGTGTTTCGCCTTTTATCGCGGTACGCTATCAAATTATGATCATGTGTATGTTGTTTGGTTCATCAGTTATTTCAGCTGCATTTTTCTTGTCGTTAATAAAACCAGTCATGCCAGTAAAGCAGTAATTGTGTATTGTGGGCTTTTAAATGTAGCCAAATTTAGAGCTGTAAACTTAACTACATTCAGGGCTATCAACTTGATTAAAATAGAGGCGTTAATGAAATTAGCTAAATTATCTTATGGTTTTTCTCTGCTGTTATTATTGAGCGGCTTGAGCGTTGTGAGTACGGCGAATGCAACCTCATCGGTTTGGCAGGTAACAGATGGAAAAAACAGTATCTACCTTGGCGGCACAGTACATGTGCTAACAACAGATGATTACCCGTTACCTGCAGAATTCGATCGCGCTTATGCATTGACGGATGTGCTGGTATTAGAAACCGATATGGCGAAATTAGACAGCCCTGCGTTTCAGCAAACGATGCTAAGTCAGCTTACTTATCCTGAAGGTCAAAATGTGTCTCAGCATTTAAGCCCCGAAACATATCAGCAATTAACCGCATTTTGTGAGTCGCGTGGTATTGGCATGCAGGTTATTAATAATTTTAAGCCGAGCATGATCTCGTTAATGTTAACCATGGTTGAGCTGCAAAGACTCAACTTTACTGGTCTGGGAGTGGATAAATTCTATAACAACAAGGCTGTTGTTGATGGTAAACCTTTAGGTAAATTAGAGACAGTTGAAGAGCAGTTAGCATTTATTGCTGGGTTAGGTAAAGGTAAAGAAGATGAGCTGATCCGTTATAGCCTTGAAGATATAAAAACATTACCGACCTTTATGGTTGATATGAAAACAGCGTGGCGAGATGGTGATCCTCAAGCACTAGAAGATCTTGCAATAACGCCTTTGATTACTGATTTTCCAGATATCTATCAATCGTTATTAGTACAACGTAACAATAACTGGTTGCCACAGATTGAAGCTATGTTTAGCAATCAACAGACTGAATTGGTATTAGTCGGTGCGTTACATTTAGTTGGCAAAGATGGTTTACTGGAGCAATTACAATCAGCTGGTTACAAAGTAAAGCAGTTATAAAAAGTAAGCAGTTATAAAAAATAGCATTGGTTTATTGGTTGGTAATAAGAGTTAGGATATGATGTTTGTTATCTAATTATTACCGAATGATAGCCAATGCTGAATTTTTTTCGTTCTAAGCCTCTTATCGACGACGTCAGTTGTGAGTGGATGTTTGACACTTTCGAATGGGCACTAACCCATTTCGACCATCAAGAATTTTTTCAGCGTAGTCAGTTGATCCAACCTACGAATGACTTCTTTCCCGGTAATATTGATAGCCGCCACGGTATGGCAGAAACCATTTTTAATCATGTGGTTAAATATGCTGGATTAAGTCATTGGCCGCTACAGTTACAAGCACCGCAATTGTTTAGTCCCCAGCCTCCTGCATTACTTGATTTATCGGCAGTGCTGCGTGATTCGTCAGAAAGTCATTCTTTACCTGCACTGGTTGCTTCACAGCCTTTAGCCATGACGTATAATCCTCAACAAGCCTCTAAGCCTGGCGATCTCGCTTCAAGTTATGCGCATCATTTAGCGCAACATGTGGTGGCGCAGTCACAGCAATTGCCTCCAGGTGGCGCTGAGGATTTTAATGCTAGTACCGAAATCGTGGCTATTTTTATGGGCTTTGGTGTGATGATGGCGAATTCGGCTTATACTTTTAGAGGCGGGTGCGGTAGTTGTTATAACGCACAAGCAAATCGACAGGCCACGTTATCTGAAGATAATGTTATTTTTGCCTTGGCGTTGTTTTGCCGATTAAAAGGTATTTCAACTAGTGACGCGACCCGTAATTTGAAAGGTTACTTAAGACGTAACTTCAAGCAAGCGCTTAAACAGATTGAGCGCGAACCCGTGCGTTTACAGCAACTGTTGGCGTTAAAGTAGTCTACATATTGTAAAATAACGGCGAGAGGGCGAATGAGTAAATTTGGGCAAGGTAAAACGAAATCGATAGCGAAGTTAAGATCGAAATGGATCATCACTTGCGTAATGGCGGTATTACTTACAGCCTGCGTTAGTAATGGCCAATATGATAATAAGGATGGAGAGGTTGTATTACCGGATAAAGCGGTTGAACAAGTGGCTCCCCCCGTATCAAAACCATCAAGAAGGCTGGGTCCTGAGCCGACACCAGGTTTTAAACGCAAGATGCTTGCAGCGGTAAATGCTGCGCGTGTTAGTGGTTATACTTGTGGTGGGCGCAGAATGCCAGCTGTTGCGCCTGTGGTCTGGAATGCACAATTACAACAATCTGCGTTTGGTCATTCAAAGAATATGGCAGATGGCGATTATTTTAATCATCGCGATAAACAAGGTGATCGGGTAGGGGAGCGGACTTATGCTGCAGGGTATAATTGGCGTGCTGCAGGTGAAAACATAGCAGCAGGACAGCTTGAAGCGAGTGTAGTCATTACGGGGTGGTTAGGCAGCAAAGGGCATTGCTTGAATATTATGGATGCAGACTACACGGAGATGGGCATGGCGTCTTATACTAATAACAGCTCGTATTATAGTATCTATTGGACACAAGTTTTAGCGACCCCTTTATAGCAAAAGACCCTACTTTCTAAGTAAGGCCTCTTTTAACGAGTCAATCTGTTTCACGACTCTACATCATTAATTATGACTATTCTGAATCTTGTTCTGTTTCTTCAGGTTTTTTCGTTTCTTCTACATCTTGTCCGCCGCAGCCACCACAACAACTCATAATCATATCCTCTTTGTTCAATCAATTTAGTGTTAATTCAAATACCCAGTCACTATAACCAAGTGTTTTACTCAAGTAATTGACTAATGTCATGTAGGTTAATAAAACGACGGCTAGATCATGGCTTAATTTTTTAATTCCTAATGAAGTAAACCGAAATATCGTTCATAATGTTATTGAGCACTTAGTCCTCAATGTTTATCAATCTTATAGATAAGTTTATGAACAACTTTATAGAGAATTACTTATGCAAATAGTAAATGTGGATAGTAGCAATAAGCATGTATATGCTAATTTGTATCAAGGCTATGCGGCTGAATTTTCAAAAATCATAGAAGACAAACCTGATGAAAATGGGTTGTTTGAAATATACCCAAAAATTGAAGGTAATGTTTCCGGTTACTTATTATATGAAGATGGGGTTCCTGCGGCTCTTACAGCCATTTTGGAAAAATCACCAAACGAATTTGAGATCTGTGATTTTTATGTATTACCCTGTTTTCGAAAAAACAAAATTGGTAAGCTGTTTATATCAAACATTTTTGAACGTCTCGAAGGGTCTTGGGAAATTAAGCAAGTAGCTGGTGCTGAACATGCTGTTAAGTTCTGGCAGAATGTCGTTAATGACTACACATCAGGCTCTTTTGTTGAAGACAAGTATCTTGATGAAAAGTGGGGCTTAGTGACAAGGCAGCGTTTTAGTCATGCTCAAGATGCTCCTTAACAGGGCGTGACATTTACTGTCATATCAATATCTACATCTTCAAGGAAGAAATGATGCTCCCATTTGAAACACTTTTACTTTTTCTCGTCACGCCATTTGATGTTCACACAGGGGGGGGGTCCGTCCTGTCACATATCGATGCCTACATTAGCCCCGTTCAATAATGCCATTAAAAACCCCTCCGAAGTCTCTTTTATACAGCCATATATTAGCGAAACAGTCTTTCATCACCTATCTTTCTTTCTAAGTATTATAAAAATGCATCATTAAAACACTGATAATTCGCTCTAAATAAGAGGATGTCACATGTCCATTTTGGATAATTTTTTCGATAAACTCTGGCAGCAATACAGTGAGATTAGTCCACAGGCTCTAGCTATACACCAATTATTTGAAAGCAGAGGCGAGACCTTGGTGAATGACCATGTCGCGTTTCGTACGTTTGCCGATTCTCACATTAGTCTTGATATTGTTGAAGATGAGATCTTATCGCTAGGCTATCGGCTATTAGACTCCTATCAATTTGAAGTAAAAAAACTCGATGCCCGTTGTTATATCCATGATCAGTCACCGACTAAAATATTCATCAGTGAATTACGCTGGCGTGAATTATCAAACCAAGCTCAAGTAATAATCCAAGACATCATCGAGCAAGGACATAAGACATTAAGCTCGCCGTTAATTGACCAATCAAGTTCGGGGCTTTCACCTTTATTAAGCGCAGGACGACTATGGCAGTTACCAAGTTATGCCGATTATCAAACGCTAGCCGTAGAATCGGAATATGCAGCCTGGCTGTCAGTGTGGGGCTTACGCGCTAATCACTTCACTATTTTTATTAACCACTTAAATAGCACGCCTGACTTATCACAAGTAGTTGAACTGCTACAGCAACAGGGTTATGAACTTAATAGTGCTGGTGGCGTGATAAAAGGCAAACCTAGCGATTTATTAATTCAAGCCTCAACAATGGCTGACACCTGTTTAATCGATTTTAAAGATGCTGGCGAACAGCCTATTAGCAGTTGTTATTATGAATTCGCTCAACGTTTCACCCAAGAAGATGGTCAGTTATACCAAGGATTTGTGCCAAGTAGTGCAGATAAAATATTTGAATCAACCAGCATGAAATCAATATTAGGCGGGGTTGCATCAGACGATGATAATTAGCGATTAACACTCGTAATAAGGAGTTTTTAATGACAAAACGCATTGTTGTTTTAGGGCTAGGCAGGATTGGTGGTGCAATTGCCCAGATCCTAAATCGCCACGATGGTTATGATGTTACTGGCGCTGATATTAACCCCTCTGCAGTGGCACATTTTAGTGAGCAATTTAAAACCGAACTATTACCCAATACATCCCCTGAGACCAGAGATTATGGCGCCTTGCTGGCAGGGCAAGATGCGGTGATCTCAGCACTTACCTTTAATGATAATCCCTATGTTGCCCAAGCCGCGCTTGATCATGGTTGTAGCTATTTTGATTTAACTGAAGATGTACGCTGTACTCAAGCGATTAAAGAAATTGCCCTTGCTGCTGCGCCGGGGCAGGTATTTATGCCCCAATGTGGGTTAGCCCCTGGTTTTATCGGTATTTTGGGTTACAGTTTCCGGCATCGCTTCGACCGTCTTGATACCCTGAAATTACGTGTTGGCGCGCTACCTGAGTATCCATCCAATCAAATGATGTACAACCTGACATGGTCTACCGAAGGCTTAATTAACGAGTATGCCAATCCTTGTGAATCCATTAAAAACCATGTTCCCACCTTAACGGAACCCCTCGAAGGACGTGAGGTGTTTTCTATTTCGGGTGTCGAATATGAGGCGTTTAATACCTCCGGCGGTCTGGCTAATCTATGTTATTCCTTGGACGGAGAATTACGAGAACTGACTTATAAAACCATCCGTTATCCTGGCCATTGCAAGTTAATGAAATTCTTGTTTCATGACTTACGCCTAGGGGAAGAGGGCAAGCGCCGCGATATGTTGATGGAGATATTTGAAAGTTCCGTCGCAACCACGATGCAAGATCTGGTCTTGATTTCGGTGGTGGCCACAGGTTATGTCGATGATAGGTTAAAGCAGTGTAGCCGCACCTTTTTACTCCGACATACCGCAGAGCAAAGTGCCATTCAAATATCGACTGCGAGTGCTGCTGTGACGACTGTTGATCTGATTTTAAATGGTCGTGAATCAAGACAAGGTTTCGTCGAACAAGAAACATTAAACATTGATGAGTTCTTAGCGAATGACTTTGCGAAAGCGTATCGCGATGCAGAATTAAGTATTTAAACTTTTAGTTTTTAGTTTTAACAGCGAGGATAATCACATGCATGAAGCAATTTTAAAGACAGTGTTAGGCGATTTTTATAGCCAAGATAAACACTACGGTAGTGCTTACCTTGGTGGGCAGCGTTTTGACAACGATGCAACTGTAGATGTGACGGTGGATGTGATTAGCCCTAATGATGGTCAGAAATTTGTGTCTATCAGCCATGCCGAGCCGGATGCTATCAAACAGATCATAGCAAGTGCAAAAGCAGAGTTTTATCATTGGCGCAGCGTGCCAGCACCGCAACGTGGTGAACTCGTACGATTGTTTGCCGAAAAAGCACGTACTGCAAAGCACCAATTGGCCACCATTATTAGCCTTGAAGCCGGTAAACCATTTCAAGAAAGCCTAGGCGAAGTGCAAGAACTGATTGACGTATGCGATTTTGCGGTGGGTCTGTCTCGACAGCTTTACGGGTTAACGATTGCGACTGAAAGACCTAATCACAGGATGATGGAACAATGGCACCCAATAGGTCCAGTTGTTATTATTACAGCGTTCAACTTTCCTATGGCTGTGTGGGCTTGGAATGCGGCGATTAGCTTGATTTGTGGTAACAGTATTATTTGGAAACCCTCGAGCCAAACCCCACTCAGTGGTTTAGCCTGCCATCAATTATTATTATCAGCGATTAAAGAGTTCGGCGCTAATTCTGAACTGAGCAGTATTGTGTTTGGTGAAAAACCGCAAGTAGAGCAATTGGTGGATCATAAAGATATCGCCTTGGTTTCTGCGACAGGCTCATGTGCAATGGGGCGTGCGGTTAATTGTCGCGTTGCGGCGAGGATGGGACGAACCTTGTTAGAACTCGGTGGTAATAATGCCATGATCGTCTGCCCAAGTGCCGATCTTGAATTAGCGATTCGGGCGATCACCTTTTCAGCCTTAGGGACGAGCGGTCAACGTTGTACTACATTACGCCGATTGATTGTACACAGTAGTTTAAAGCATCAAGTGCTTACCAAGTTAGAGGCGATTTATAAAACAGTGAGTATTGGCGACCCCTTTGATAGCAGTAATTTAATGGGACCGTTGGTTAACCAGCAAGCTGTCGACATGATGAAAGCCAGTATTAATACCGCTATCGCTCAAGGGGGAGAGCTTATTACCGGTGGCCAACAAATATCGAATTTAGGCAACAAAGGTCAAGGTGAACACGGGTTTTATATTACGCCCGCGATTATCGATATTGATCCTAGTGCCGAAATTGTCCAACAAGAAACCTTTGCGCCGTTACTTTATGTGCACAGTTATGATTCCCTTGAACAGGCGTTGGCGATCCAAAATGGTGTTAGTCAGGGTCTATCTTCCGCTATTTTCACTAAAGACATGATGGAAGCGGAAGTGTTCGTTAGCGCTAGAGGTTCTGATTGTGGACTGGTTAATGTCAACATAGGTACGTCAGGTGCCGAGATTGGTGGCGCATTCGGCGGTGAAAAAGACACGGGAGGCGGGCGAGAAAGTGGTTCTGACGCATGGAAGGCTTATATGCGTCGTATGACCAATACCATTAATTACGGCAGTGAATTACCTTTAGCACAAGGCATTAGCTTTGACATGCCAAAGGGTGGGTAGCCACTATTTATTTTCCAGATTTATTGCACAAATGAGAATTATTCTTATAATGGATTTTATAAACTCTCTTATTTCCCTCGGTTGTTGACCAAAGGTATTGTGCGTACGATGCAAAAAGAAAACCAAAAACAAGTGAACCGTTTTACCCGCATCGAAAAGTTGTTGGATTTTATCAATGAAAACATAGACCAACCGTTATCAGTCGAAATGTTAGCGGATAAAAGCTGTTGGTCACGCTGGCAGCTACAACGCGTATTCCACCTTGAAACGGGATTGAATCTCGCACAATATGTTCGAGAATTGAAACTGAGTTTAGCTGCGGAGCGTTTATTAGGCAGTAAACATCGGGTTGTTGATATCGCGTTAGCGCTCGGATTTAGCTCTGAAGTGAGTTTTAGTCGTACATTTAAAAATATGTTTGCGCATTCACCTATAGCGTATAGGCGTCGTGGTCAACGGCTTGGATTACGCACACCCATCAAGCTCTGTTCTCGCGTGTTAGATAGTTTTGATTTGGCGGCCAGATTATTACAAATCCGTATTGAAGCACGTCCGGAATTTACGCTTCACTGCACATCTGGTGTTATTTCAGGGCTGTTTTCATTAACACCTAATTACCAGCAACAAGTCCCGCTTATTTGGTCTGAATTTGTCGATAACTTGCCTAAAGCTGAGATGCTGTCCGTATTGAATGAAAGTTCATCAAACGCGGATAATATAGAGCTGATTGGTGTTATCGGTGTTATTCAAGCAAAAGATGATATAGATGCGATCCCTTATTGGGCCGGTTGTACCGCGGATTCTTTATGTGGTTCGACGTCATTAGATACGATTAAAGTACCTGCTCAAGAGTACGCTGTGATACCTTTTACTGGGCCAATTAAACAATTAGAACAAGTACTTGCTTGGTTATTTTCACACTGGATACCGGATTCAGATTATGACAGTATTGATGGCTATGAATTGGAGATCTATCCGGCTAATTACGATCCTGAAGACTCTGCTTCTTATATGGAATATTGGCTCCCAATCGAACCTCGAAGCTAAAATAATTTGAACTTTTCAATTATTGCACCAAATCGTTAATCTTTTTTCTAAATCTCTCTATACAATGCAAACGATAATAATTATCATTTGCATGAATTGAGATTTGGAGTTCGAATGTTATACCAGCCTACTCGTATATTATCCCCTGTGGCGTTTGCCATTATCTGCGCTTTATCTAGTTCAGCATTTGCTGAACAGTCTATTAGCGATAGTACTAACTCTAGTGATACTGCTAGCAATAGTACTGAAGAAAAAATGACTGTTTTTGGCAAAGCGTATCGAAATACCGCGACCAAAACGGCATTAGCGCCGATGGATACACCGCAAGCGATTACTGACGTAGACAGAGAAACCCTTGATTTACGAGGCGTACAGTCGGTTGCTGAGGCATTACGATACGTACCCGCTGTTAATACAGAACTAAGAGGGGGGGCCGTTTCTCGATTGGATTTATTTAATATTCGTGGCTTCATTAACTATCAGAACTTTTATGATGGGTTACCGTTGATGTTTAACGGCTGGAACTTACAACCACAAATTGATTCTATTGCACTTGAGCAAGTTGAAGTGTTTAAGGGACCAACCTCTGTCTTATATGGCAATATCCCACCGGGCGGCATGGTTAACCTTATTGCAAAATCACCACAGCAAGAACAGCGTACCGATGTGACGATGACAGGTGGTAGTTCTGACCACAAAGAAATTTCAGTTGATTCAACCGGCCAGATTGCAGATTCAAACCTATCTTATCGGGTAGTTGCTTTAGCACGAAAGAAAGAGGGACAAGCTGATACCTCTGAAGAAGAGCGTTATGTATTTGCACCTTCCGTAGATTGGCAGGTATCTGATAAGACGTTAGTTAATTTCAATGTTTATTATCAAAATGATCCATCTGCAGGCATTTACACGTCAGTACCTGGGGCGGGGAGTGTATTACCAAATCCGAATGGCAAGCTTGATTCAAGTACTTTCACCGGTGATGAAAACTGGAATACCTATGAGCGTGAAGTATTGATGCTCGGTTATAAAATTAACCATGAGTTTAATAATAACTGGGCTTTCTTGATGAATGCGCGCTTTATGGATGCGGATGCTTACCAAGAAAATACCTATAACACAGCGTTGCAGAGCGATATGCGCACCGTTGGTCGTAATGCGTACCTTACTGATGAAAAATCAAAAAGCTTTGTTATCGATAATCAAATTTCTGGGAGTTTCAATACCGGCGTACTCGAGCATAATGTACTGTTAGGCTTTGACTATCAGCAACTTGATTCGCGTATTATTTATAAGGATGCGAGTGCGCCATCGATTGATGTGTTTAATCCTAATCATCAACAAATTGACGGTAGTTCGCTTAATTTCACTTACACCACCGACTTTGATTTAGAAAGTAATCAAGTTGGGCTTTATGTACAAGATCAGTTGGTATTAGGTAATTGGGTTGTGATTGCTGGTGGTCGTTATGATGAATATGAACAGACATCAAAAGACCATGTTTCAGGCACTGATACTGCAGCTGCCATTAAACAAGATAATTTTGCGTTCCGTTTAGGTGGTTTGTATAACTTTGATAATGGCTTCGCACCTTATGTTAACTATGCGCAAAGTTTCGAACCTGTCGTTGGTGCCGATCGCCATGGTAATGCTTTTGTACCGTCAACGGGCGAGCAGTGGGAAGCAGGTCTGAAGTATGAATCTGCAGATATGAGCAAACGTTTTGTTGTGTCATTGTTCAACATAACCAAGCAGAACGACTTAACGCGTGATCCAAGTGGTTCACCGTACGATCAAGTTCAAACGGGTGAAACGCAGTCTAAAGGTGTCGAAATTGAAGCGAATATAATGCTGACAGACAACATTGATCTTGCGACGACTTATACCTACATGGATATGAAAGTGACTGAAGATAACACTGGATTAGAGGGTAAGACACCAATTTGGGTGCCTGAGCATGCAGCCAATGCATGGTTAAATTATTATCTTTATAACGGAATGGCTGCTGGTACGACTATCGGTACGGGTATCCGTTATGTGGGTGAAACACAAATTGATGCACTTAATACCGATCAAGTACCTGATTATACCTTAGTCGATATGTCTATTTCTTATGATCTGTCTTACTTAAGCGATAGTTTGGATGGTTCAAGTGTTTCTGTTGTAGCGAGTAACTTGTTTGGTACGGAGTATTACTCTTGTTATGACTCGAACAATTGTTGGTTTGGAGCTGAACGTAATATTACAGCCAATGTTAAATTTAGTTTTTAACCCGTCATGTGAATGGAGCGAGATGTAATGCCTGAAGAACTCATGTCACTAGATCGTGATGCTGACATTCAGGCTGTGAATTATGCCAAATTTTTTCAAACTGCTTTATCTATCACCCCTTTATTGAAAGGGGTGTTGGAAAGCCCAGAAAAAGCACCGTTTAATCCACAGCTAAACAACCAAGTGGCAATGACGCAGTTGTATGATTATTGGAAAAACGCACATCCAGAGGCTGGTGCTGCATATTGGTTAACGCGAGGTTGGACGATGCTGATATGGCAACCATTATACCTCGCGTTCATCGGTGCTTATGGCATACAGGGTGTTCCTAAATTAAGTTTAGTCGCTCAATTTCAGGGCCGGGATGGCATAGTTGCAGGGTTTACTTTGACTAAAGACTGCTTATTTACTGGTGAGTTACAGGCGCTAATTAATTATGCAGGCAGTGAGTTAACATCACTCTTTACAGCTTTACGGGAGCAGTTTTCACAGCAATATCGTTTACGTCCTGGTTTTGTTGCGCATTTGTTGGCTGACAGCGTATTGATTAACCTTATTGCATTTCAGCAATTACGAACCGATTTAGATGTCTATCAACAAGCTAAGCTGTGGTTTTCAGCGCTCGAATTACCAGATAAACACTTAAGTGCGCTTTATAAAGAACCTGAGTCTAATTTATGGTCAGTTAAACGAATTAGCTGTTGCATGCATTACCGTCGTGACGATGGTGAATTGTGTGCCAATTGCCCAAAGAATAAATAGGATAAAAATGTTTGAATTGAAAAATGTTGTTGTTAACCGTGAAGGGCGCGACATCTTGTCGATCGATAACCTCTATATTGATAGTAATGAATTTACCGTGATCCTCGGACACAATGGTTCAGGTAAATCGACGCTTGCGCAAGTGTTGGCTGGTCAACTAAAGCCTGATAGTGGTCAGGTGAAGTTTTCAGCGCAAATGATGACGGAGTTATCGACAAGATTACTTGCGCAAAAAATAGCATTTTTACCTCAACGTTTACCTGAAGTGGCAGGGTTGACTGTTGAAGAGCTTGTGCGATTAGGTCGGTTTGCTTGGCGTGGTACATTTGGTCGTTACAACCAACAAGACTCAGATATTATCACTACGGCTATGCAACAAACCAACACTGCGCATTTCTGCAAGCACACTGCCGATAGTCTGTCTGGTGGTGAACGTCAAAGAGCATGGATTGCGATGTTATTGGCACAGCAATCCCAAGTGTTGATTTTAGATGAACCGACATCTGCACTTGATGTTAGTCATCAATATGATTTGTTGTCGTTGCTGAAATCGCTTAACAAAGAAACTAAACAGGGGGTAATAGTCATCTTACATGACATTAATCTAGCGCTAAGGTTTGCGACGCAAGTTGTTGCATTAGAGCAAGGCAAAGTGAGTTTTACTGGCGATCATAGCGTGCTATTAGATAGCCAGAACCTATCTGATTTATATGGCACTGAAATTACATTAATCGATCACCCTAGCCGAGACGAAAAGGTTGCTGTTGTATGTTAATAAGACAAAGAATAATTCAATGTATTAAAGTATTTATTACGACAGTATTGGTCGTAATCCCGTTATACTCACAGGCCGAAGTAACGGTAACTGATAGCCAAGGTAGTAAGACACTACCGCACTACGCACAACGAGTCGTGGTGCTTAATTGGGATCTGGCTGAGCAGATTTTAGAATTAGGAGTGGTCCCGGTTGGCATGCCTGATATTGCCGGTTATAGAGAATGGGTTGCTCAACCAGCTGTGCCTAATGAGGTGCAAGACATAGGTACGCGCGTTGAACCTAATTATGAAAAAATAGCCTCGTTAAAGCCTGATGTTATTATTATTGCATCTCCTCAGGCTGATTTACAAAGTCAGCTAGCGAAGATCGCGCCAGTATTGTTTTATCAAACATTCAGTGCCTCGCACGATAATGCGCAAGCTGCATTAGATAACTTCCGCTATTTAGCGGGCGTGGTGAATAAACAAGATGTTGCCGAACAAAAGCTTGTTGAGATGAAGAGTAAGATCCAAGCATTGAAGTCACGCTTACTACTTGCTTACGGGGGAGACCTGCCAGCAGTAACCACAATGCGCTTTGCAAGTACCACATCTGTATTCCTTTACGGTGGTAATTCAATGGCTGAGTATGCATTAAAGCAACTCGGTATAAAGCCTGCCTTAGATTTACCTGCGACTCAATGGGGAATAGTCCAAAAGCGTATTTCAGACCTTCATACGATCACCGATGGTACCGTATTGTACTTTGAACCATTCGAGCAAGAAGCGGCATTATCACGTTCTCGATTATGGACTTCGATGCCTTTCGTACGCGCCAGTCGTGTTAATAGCGTCGCGCCAAGCTGGAGCTATGGTGGTGCTATGTCGATTAAGTACACGGCAGAAGCTATAACTGAGAGTTTATTAGCGTTAGCACCTAAACAGGCTGATAACGTAAACCAGTAGTGCTTAGTTTGTTTAGTGTTTACTCATAAATAATTTGTTATACGGGAAGAGAGATGTTGAGGTATTTAATGACAGTGCTGGCACTTATGCTTGCGCTGTTTTTATCGTTACAGTTACAAACTGATATGACGATCACGAAACAATACGCATTAATGGCGGGCCTAGAACCGTTCGAATTTGTTGAGATTGACTTTGTTTATGCTGTACTACCAAGATTAGTTGTTGCTATGTTAGTAGGCGCAAGTTTGGGCTTGGTCGGCAGTTTGATGCAGCAATTGACACAAAACCCTCTGTTATCACCGCTCACATTTGGTACATCATCAGGTGCTTGGTTGGCGCTGGTATTAGCCGCTGTTTTTTTCCCTGATTTAGGCGTTGAAAGTAATACTATGTTTGCCTTGGTTGGCGCGTTATCAGCAATGGCATTAGTGTTATTTATCACCGGCATAAATAATCTTTCCGGCCTGCCTGTTATTCTGGCTGGTATGGCGGTGAACTTGTTACTTGGTGCATTCGCGACAGCCGTTATTTTACTTAATGATCAATATGCTAAAAACTTATTCATATGGGGCGCGGGTGATCTGGCTCAAAATGGTTGGGATTGGGTACAATGGCTAACCCCGAGAATGTGCGTTGGCTTCGTCATTTTAGCGGCTGCGCCAAGAGTGCTAACGTTAATGCGGATTGGTCAGCAAGGTGCAACAGCCCGTGGTTTGAGTATTATGCCGCAATTTTTGCTGTTATTACTTTTAGGTGTATGGTTAGTTTCATCGGCAATTACTGCCGTTGGCGTGATCGGTTTTGTTGGTTTATTAACGCCGAATATTGCGCGGTATTTAGGCGCGAGAACGGCTCGGGATGAACTTTGTTACAGCTTATTATTAGGCGCTTTATTCTTAGTATTAACTGATGCTTTAGCTGTTTGGTTAAGTCAATTTACGTTGGATTTTATACCGAGTGGCACGGCGGCTGCCGTTATTGGCGCGCCTGCATTAATCTGGTTTAGCCGCAGCGCAGTAAAGGCGCAAGATCAAATGGTATTTCGCTTACCTCAAGGTATTAATTATCTCAAAAAACGTGTAATAACGGTGATATTGGTTGGTCTTGTTAGTTCGATACTGCTTGCGAGCCTGTTTGTTATGCAAGAGAGTTGCTGGTCGTTTTCATGGCCTGATGCATTTTCTTGGTCTATTCGATGGCCGCGTATTTTAACATCGTTAGCTGCAGGTGCTGGGCTTGCTGTTGCTGGTACTATTTTACAACGCCTGATCCATAATCCCCTTGCTAGTCCTGATATTTTGGGAATATCTGCAGGCGCTATTTTTGCGTTGGTATTTGCTAGTATGTTTTGGGGTATCACCATTTTTGAAGCGGGCCCGTTAGTTGCTTTTTCTGGTGCTATGGGGGCGTTATTGATTATCCTGCTACTTGGTAAAAAACACGATTATTCACCACCTAAACTCATTCTTACAGGTATCGCGTTGACTGCTTTAATTGAAGCCTTTGTGCAATTTGCATTGGCGCGAGGCAATGACGATGTTTATGGCATTCTAGTTTGGTTGGCTGGCTCGACTTATAGGGTAAATGCCGAGCAGTCGGTTACGCTTGCAATCAGTGTGACGCTGTTATTATTGGTCGCATTTTCATTGTCACGCTGGCTAACGTTAATATCTGCGGGAAGAGATATGGCATTTTCACGTGGTTTGAATGGCTCTGTTGCCTTTGTACTATTGCTTTGTTTGGTAGCCTTGTTAGTCGCATTTGTGACTGCCAACATGGGGCCGGTTGCATTTATTGGCTTACTCGCACCACATATGGCAGCCATGTTAGGTGCCAAAAGTGTTAAACAGCAACTTATTGTGAGTGCCTTGATCGGCGGTTTTTTAGTACAGTTCTCTGATTGGCTCGGTCAAGTGGTATTGTATCCCGCTCAGTTAGCTGCTGGCATTTTAGTTTCTATTATCGGCGGTAGTTATTTTATTTTATTACTGATTAAAGGACGTGTAAGTAATTATAATTAAAATATTATTTATCATCATAGGGAGGTGGGATGATTTTAAGAAAAGTAACGGTAAATGACATCGATGGGATACATGAACAATTGGTATTAAAGATATGCCAATGGAATTGCGTATTGCTCGTTAATTGATGTGCTATGAAGAACCGTTAATTATATTACGCTTTTAGAGTATTGAATTATTTTATTAACAAGTTAAAGTATGTAACAAATTACAGATGCGCTAAGTAAGTGTCGGTAGCCTCTTAAAATTTATAATACATTTTTGATGAAGTTAGAATAAGTTGTTCTATATGAAAAATAATTACGGTTTTACATTAATTGAGTTCGTCATCGTCATCATTGTATTAGGCGTTTTGGCGGCGACTGCGATCCCTAAGTTTATTAATCTTCAGCACGATGCTAGCCGTGCCGTTGTTCAGAATATCAGTGGCACATTGAAAAGCGCGATGGATTTTGTCAATGCGAGAAAGGAAATTGATAATGCTGAAACAGAAGTCGATTATAACGGGAATAAAATCACACTCGTTAACGGTTTCCCTAAACCATCGGCCCCTGAAATGCGCCATTTACTGAATATGGATCTACCGAGTACGACATGGACGCCAAATTGGTTAACTGTACCTTGTGATGATTCAGAGTTTTGTATTCTTGGTAACCGAGCATATACCAACAAGCCGCAAATTGATGAGGTCACTTCTGGACATATCGTGTTCTTTTGGCCGAACGGCTATGTACTCGGCAGTTGTTTTGCTTATTATGCCAATTTGGAGATTGATGGCGTTTCACCTGTCATTGGTTTTGAAGATTCTGGTTGTTAACTCTCTGCTCATCAATAAATAAGGCAATGTAGGTTGCCGTCTATTTTATATGCTATTCGCTATCTATTTAACTCATTGTTCGTCATTTATTCCTCCTCCCTTTAAACGTCTCGCCATAATAGAACTATTGACTCTAATCATTGTCTGTCTTTGGAATGATTATTACTTTTAGATGGACTTTATTGCCTGCGATATAGCATATAAGAGATAAGTCATTGTAAATACTATTTTAAAGGCTATAGTTGAGTAAACGTCTATTCAGACAACTTGACTTGTTTATACATAAATATGAATCGGTAGATAAACAGCACATTATTAGGGTGATTATATGAAGGGAATTATAGCGACCACGGTTGTTGCTGGCCTGCTACTTTCTGGCTGCAGTGAAGAACAAGTCGTCATTCCGGAACCGGATTCTCGACCTGTTAAGTTACAAACGGTGGATGTTGGTATTAAAGACACCTTCAGAACATTCCCAGGTGTTGTTGAAGCGGGAGATAAAGCTGTTCTCGCATTTCGAGTTTCAGGTGTTTTATCGTCGATGGATGTGAACCCGGGTGAAAACGTGGTTAAAGGGCAAAAGCTGGCTAGCTTGAACCAAGACGAATTTTCACTGCAAGTTGAACAAGCCAAAGCTAATTATGAACTTGCTTCAGTGCAGTTTAAACGAGATGAAAAATTACGTAAAACCAATGTTGTTTCAGAGCTCGCATTTGATACCTCTAAAGCTAAGCGTAATCAAGCTCAGGCAACCTTAAGTAAGCAAGAGTCTAACTTAAGTTATGCAACCTTGGTGGCACCCTATGACGGTACTTTATCGTTATCATTGAAAGAAAATCATGAATATGTCATGGCAAAAGAAGCTGTAGTACATATTCAGCGCGCTGGTATCATCAACATTACCTTCCAATTACCAGAGCAATTACTTGCTCGATTTAATAATGATTACAGTCGCAGCCCAACCGTTATTTTCGATACTATCCCTGGTGAAGAGTTCCCTGCTGAATTTAAAGAAATTGATACTGAAGCAAATGCGACAAATTCCAGTTATAAAGTCACTCTGTTCATGAACCGCCCTGAAGGTAAAAATATCTTGCCTGGTATGGCTGGTGCTGTCCGTATCGCACTGCCAAAAGGGAGTGCAGGAGCGTTATCACCACAAGCATTGATGAAAAAAGGTGATACCTATTATGTATGGCAGATCGACGATCAAGGCATTGCTCATAAACGAGAAATCGAATTAGATGAAAATGGACGTGTGTCTAAAGGTCTGAATGATGGTGACAATGTTGCAATCTCTGGCGTTAACGAATTACGCGAAGGTCAGAAAGTAAGATCTTGGATCAAGGAACGAGGACTGTAACATGAATAAATTTCCCTCAATCGTGATGGCGCTTGGTGTGATAACCGCACTACAAGGCTGTGACAAGCCGATTATAGAGCCAAGACAAAAAGTACAGTTAGTAGAAGTGACGACAGTTCAGCTTGCTGAAGATTCGGCGAGGTTATCGTTTCCTGCCGTCGCCGTTGCTGCGGATAAGTCTAGTTTATCTTTTCGCTTACAAGGCGAGGTAACAAAGGTTACTGTTCGCCCTGGTGATCAAGTGGTGGCTGGGCAGCTTCTTGCGCAACTTGATCCGACTTATTACCGTTTAGAAGTGGATGATGCGAAAGCGGAGTATGCGATTGCAGACAGTCAATATCGTCGTTCGGCTAAACTTGTAGATCAAGGTTATATTGCACCATCGCAATTTGATGAACTCAAAGCACAACGTCGAATAGCTAAAGCTAGGTTAGACATTGCCAAACTGAACTTGAGCTTTACCGAACTTAAAGCGCCTTTCTCGGGTATTATTTCACATGTGCCGATTCAGCAATTTGAAAATGTACAAGTTGGCCAACAGGTGATGAATATTCACAGTTCAACGACAGTTGATATTCAATTACAAGCGCCAGACATTATATATTCAAAAAGCTCTGCGACTGAAATCGAAGATTCGAGACCGGGTGCTAAGATCATCACCGCTGATGGCCATGAATATGATGCTCACCTAAAAGAGTTCACCACAGAACCGGATCCTGACGTCGGTTCATTCGTGATCACGCTAACGATGCCGATGCCAGCAGACAGATTTATTCTTGATGGTATGGCAGTTGAAGTACGTGCTGATGCGCAGAAGTTAAAGATCTATAAGCAAGACGAACCTTTTATCCCATTTGAAGCGATTATTAATGAAGATGGTGATGATTTAAATTTAACTCAGAAGTTTGTTTGGATTGTAAATAGTGATAATACAGTGAGTAAACGCTTAGTTGTGACCGAGAAAGTGGTTAACAATGGTGTGCGTTTAAGCGCTGGTTTAGCTGTTGGTGAAAAGGTCGTGGTTGCCGGTGGTAATCGTTTACGTGAAGGTCAATCAGTGAAAATACTCGATAAATCGATGACTCATTCAACTAATAATACAGAGGCTGGACAATAATGAAACAAGATATCGCAGCCTATTTTATTAAAAATAAAGTGATCAGCTGGATGCTCACTCTTATCTTCTTAATTGGCGGTTCGATGGCCTTTTTCGGCCTAGGGCAATTAGAAGATCCTGAATTCACGATTAAAGATGCAATGGTTGTTACTTCTTATCCTGGTGCTACGCCATTACAAGTCGAAGAAGAGGTGACTTATCCGTTAGAGAAAGCCATACAGCAATTAACGTATGTTGATGAAGTTAATTCTATCTCTAGCCGTGGGCTCTCACAGATCACTGTGACGATGAAGAACAATTATGGCCCTGATGATTTACCCCAAATATGGGATGAATTACGTCGTAAAGTGAATGACATCAAACCTCATTTACCTCCAGGCGTCGCTGAACCCTCTGTGATTGATGACTTTGGTGATGTTTACGGTATTTTACTGGCGATAACGGGTGATGGTTATTCTTATAAAGAACTAAATGACTACGTTGATTACTTACGCCGAGAAATAGAACTTGTTGATGGCGTTGGTAAAGTGTCAGTGACAGGCGTACAGCAAGAACAAGTCTTTATTGAAATGTCGATGCAACGTTTAAGTAGTTTAGGTATTTCACCATCGACTATTTACAATACGTTAGCAACACAAAATCTCGTGTCAAGTGCTGGTGCAATGCGAGTGGGTTCTGAATATATCCGTATTCATCCAACTGGCGAATTTACTGATGTCGATGCACTGGGTGATTTGATCATTACCGAAACCGGTGCGCAAGGGCTTATTTACTTACGCGATGTAGCGACCATTAGCCGTGGTTTTAAAGAAGTACCTGATAATCTAGTTACCTTCAATGGTAAAGTCGCGCTGAATGTCGGTGTGTCGTTTATTTCCGGTGTGAATGTTGTTGAAATGGGTAAAGGCGTTTATGCGCGTTTAGCTGAGCTAAAAGAGCAACAACCCGTTGGTATTGATATCGATGCTGTTTACAGCCAACCTGATGAAGTTGATAAATCAGTGAAAGGCTTCCTGGTGAGTCTTGGCCAAGCGATTGGTATTGTTATCATTGTACTGCTGTTATTTATGGGCTTGCGTTCTGGTGTCTTAATTGGCCTGATTTTATTACTCACCGTATTGGGTACATTCGTATTCATGAACTTGATGTCGATTGATTTACAGCGTATTTCACTTGGTGGACTGGTGATTGCACTGGGTATGCTGGTGGATAATGCCATTGTTGTGGTCGAGGGTATCTTAATTGGGGTCCAGAAAGGTCGAACTCGCTTGCAGGCTGCAACTGATATTGTGACCCAAACTAAATGGCCTTTACTCGGTGCGACGGTTATTGCTGTTACCGCATTTGCGCCAATTGGCTTATCGCAAGATTCTACCGGTGAATATACAGGAACACTCTTTACCGTTTTACTTATCTCGTTAATGTTAAGTTGGTTTACTGCAATTTCAATTACGCCTTTCTTTGCTGACATGTTCTTTAAAGGCATGAAAGTTGACGCGGATAGCGCAGATGTAGACCCGTATAAAGGCATTGTATTTGTTACTTACAAACGCGTATTAGAAGCGTGCATGAAATATGCGTGGACAACTGTGTTTGCTTTAATTTTGATGTTAGTGGCTAGCTTGTATGGTTTCACTCAATTAAAACAATCATTCTTTCCGTCATCAACAACGCCTATGTTTATGGTTGATGTTTGGTTACCGGAAGGTACTGATATTCGAGCAACCAGCGAAAAACTGCGTGAACTTGAAGTCATGGTTAGCGCGAATGAAAAAGTAGATCATGTCTCTTCAAGTACAGGTAAAGGCTCTCAGCGCTTTATGCTGACTTATTCGCCAGAAAAAAGTTACGCGTCTTACGGTGAGTTAATTATTCGTGTTGACAGTTACGATGACGTCATGCCGATGATGGCTGAAGTGAGTGAGAAACTTGACGCTCTACATCCTGATATTGAATACAAACTCAAGCGTATCGCCTTAGGGCCTTCTTCGGGTGCTAAAATTGAAGCGCGTTTGGTTGGTTCTGATCCGACGGTATTACGTGGTTTAGCACAGCAAACTGTCGATATTATGCGTGCAGATCCTGGCGCATTTAATGTGCGTCACGATTGGCGTGAACGTACCAAAGTGATTGAACCTGTCTTCAATGAAAGTCAGGCGCGTCGTTATGGTATCACTAAATCTGATGTTGATGATTTACTGCAAATGGCATTCAGTGGTTTAACGGTAGGTATTTATCGTGATGGTACGAGTTTATTACCTATTGTAGCTCGCTTACCTGAAAATGAGCGTGTGGATATCAGTACGATTGAGGGCATGAAGATTTGGAGTCCCGTGCTGAAAGGTTATGTGCCGTTACAGCAAGTGATATTAGCGGTTAACGTGCGTTGGGAAGACCCCATTGTTGTGCGTAAAAACCGTAAACGTATGCTGACCATATTTGCTGACCCAGATCCATTAGGTGAAGAAACAGCTGCTACCTTACAAAAACGTATTCAGCCGTTAGTAGAAGCAATTGATTTCCCACCGGGCTATTCGCTTGAATGGGGTGGTGAATATGAATCATCTGCTGATGCACAAGCGTCGTTATTCCAGACGATGCCAATGGGTTATCTGTTTATGTTCTTAATTACCATTTTCTTGTTTAACAACGTGAAAAATGCAGTGATTGTTTGGGCGACAGTACCACTGGCCATTATTGGTGTGACAATGGGGCTACTCGCCCTTAATACGCCCTTTGGTTTCATGGCGTTACTCGGTTTCTTAAGTCTGTCAGGGATGCTGGTTAAAAATGGTATCGTATTACTTGATCAGATTGAGATTGAGATCCACAGTGGTAAAGAAAGATATGAAGCGGTTGTTGATGCTGCAGTGAGCCGTGTTCGTCCGGTTTGTATGGCGGCGATCACAACGGTATTAGGCATGGTGCCGTTACTACCTGATGTATTCTTTAAGCCAATGGCGGTGACCATTATGTTTGGTTTAGGGTTTGCGACTGTACTGACTTTACTCGTGGTACCTGTACTTTATCGCATGTTACATCGCTTAAAAATACCTGAGGTAGTAGGCAAGTAATACTGGCTATCTTTGTTTAATAATAAAAACAAGCGCCTATATGGCGCTTGTTTTTTATATGGCACTTTATATGAATTTTTATATCGTTATTCTAGTTTTGTTTTAATTCTGCAGTGACAAAATCAATAAAATGCCTTACTTTTGAAGAGACGTATTTACGACTAGGGTAAATCAAGTAGACATTGATTTCCTGATGTTGATAATCATGAAACAATTCGACTAATTTTCCCGTTTCTATTTCGTCACCAAGATTGAAGCGTGGCATTCTGGTAATGCCATGACCAGCAAGGCATAAAGACAGCTCCATTTCAGAGCTGTTGGTGAGTACTCTGCTTTCTACTTGGATCTGATGTTGTTGGCCAGAGTTATGTTTTAAAGACCAAGTATTAGGTTGTTTCAAGTTGCTGTAACTAATGATTTTATGTTGCGCAAGGTCCGCTAGCACTTGCGGCGTGCCATGTTGTTGCAGGTAACCCGGTGATGCTATTGTGACACCTTGAGAGCTGAATATTCTCTTGCTGATGAATGTTGAGTCGTCTAGCTGCGCAGAGCCTCGAATGAGTACATCAAAGCCCTCTGTGACCATGTCGACCTTGCGGTTATCTAAATCTAACTCGAGGTTAACTTGAGGGTAGAGGTTTAGAAAGCGTGAGAATATGGTCTGCATTCGCGAGTTACCAAAGCTGGTGGGGCAGCTGATACGTAACGTGCCTTTTGGCTCTAGTTGACGACCGTTTAGGGTATCCTCTGCTTGCTCTGCATCACTTATTATCTGCTGGCATTGTAGAAAGTAGATCTCACCTTCGGGCGTTAGGCGTAGTGAGCGAGTCGTTCTGTGCATGAGGCGCACGCCAAGTCTCGATTCTAGTTTGTTAATTTCTTTACTAATATAGGAAGTAGAGTGGCCACTACTTTGAGCGGCTAGGGTAAAGCTGCCGGTATTGACGATTTCCACAAATATAACCATGCCGTTAAGTAATTGCGCGTTATAAGCCAAATTAAATCCTTTTCTATTAGTATGTGAATAACGCCCATCTTAGCCAATTAAGAGTCATATGGAAATAATCATTTCCCATTCATGCTATTAATCTTTTGTTATGGTTACTCTATTATTAACTCATCAAGTTTATACAGCGATACGGTTTATTAACGACATAAGCAGTTAGGAGAATGTGATGTTAGGACTTACACGAGTTAATCATATTGGTTTACGCGTGGGTGACTTTGAAACCTCACGAGATTTTTATGCAAAACTTGGTTTCCAGTATGTTACAGGGCCGAGTGGACCAGAGCCTGTTGCTATTGTTGAGCATCCAAGCGGTATTAACATTAATTTTATTTTAAATGCGGTGAAACCTGCGCAAGGTGACATGGCTACCAATATATTAATGGATATCGCAACAAAACATACTGGTTACACCCATGTTGCGCTTGAAGTTGAAGATGCTGAATTAACAATACGTCAGCTTGGCGAGTTAGGTATTGCGTTGAGTGCAGAACCAATGACACACCCGACAGGTACATCTTTATTTATTCGTGATCCAGATAACAATGTCGTTGAATTTATCGAATATAAAGGTCTTAAAAATCTCCAAGATTAATCACGATCTACCATGATAGTGAACTGTATTAGCTTTAAACGTCGCACAGAATCGCAAACGTATAAATTGAATTTACAAATCGAATTTTAAAAGGAATCAATATGAAAGTTTTAGCATTAGCAGCAAGTAATAGTCGCCAATCAATTAACAAGCAACTTGTGAGTTACGCAAGTGAAGTATTAACGTCAAAGGTAATCAACAATGCTGAAGTTGAAGTGATAGATATTAATGACTTTGAAATGGCGTTGTATAGTATTGATCGTGAAACTGAAAGCGGTATTCCACAGCAAGCACAAGCATTTTACGACAAAATAGGAAGTGTTGATGCCATTATCATTTCGTATGCAGAACATAATGGTTCGTATACCGCGGCATTTAAAAACCTATTTGATTGGACTTCGCGTATTGATCCTAAGGTCTATCAAGGTAAAAAAATGCTCATGTTAGCTACTTCACCAGGTCCAGGTGGTGCAGGGAGTGTATTAGCGGCAGCAACAGGTTCTGCACCTTATTTTGCTGGTGAAGTAAAAGCCTCACTTTCAGTGGGTAGTTTTTACGATAATTTTGATATGGAAACAGGTCAATTACGTAACGAAGAAATACAGAAACAGCTCGAAGATGCGCTTGCTACATTGAAATAATCTGTTTGGCCCTGTTCCAAAATCTGTGTGATCAACTGATATTACACTGAACTTTATATCCAAACGCTTGCTTATGACATTAATAAGCAAGCATTTTTTATTCGTGAGAAACTATGTTTCTGGCTAGACTTCTTCTACCTTCTATCTCGTTTCTAAAGCAGTTAAGTTTTCTAAGCGTTTAAGTAAGAACTCATAAAAACACTTCACGCGGGCACTGTGCTTTGAATCTTTATGATACACAAACCACATCGCTTCTTCTGATTCAGGTGAATTTAAAGTCACTTGTACCAATGACGGGTATCGCTTGGCCTGGTGTTCTCCGATAGGTCCAATACCCATACCTTCTATAACGGCTTGGCTTACATCTGGGAAGTGGCTGCTCTGAAATACAATTCTATCTTTATCAATATTATCGACGATATGACGCACAAAAGGGATCCTATACTTGTCTGGGGTAGGCAAGATCCAGTAGTGATCATTGAGTGTGCTATCTGTTGTCGGTTGGCCAAATTCTTTAATGTACTCAGCGGAGGCGTAATAATTCGTTTTGAAGCGGGTTAATTGCTTGACGATTAAATCAGTGCCATTTGGCTTTGGACCTACGCGTAACGAGACGTGCGCAGCGCCGGATTCTAATGGCACTATATCATCAGTCGACAATAGCATAATGCGTATTGCTGGATAGATGTCCCTGAAAGCCTTTAATGCAGGTGCTAGCTGTGAAGAATAAGAACTGATCGTGGAAATACGCAACTCACCGCTAATATTACTTTCTACATTCTGTAGCTGATGTTCTAGTTTACTAAAGCGGGTAATTAGACTCGGTAGCTCCGCAAGCAAGATCGCCCCTGCATCTGTTAGCTTGTAACCACGCTGGTGTCGGAAAAATAATTTAACCTCCAAGGCTGTTTCGAGCTGATTAATACGTCGTAGTACTGTCGCATGGTTGATATTTAGTGATTTACCTGCTTGGCTTAAACTACCGTCAATGGCAACTTGATACGCTATTTTATAATCATCCCAAGAAATATTTTTCATATCAAAACTCTTTTAAGTCGTTTTAAATTGATGGAGGTTTAGATGAAACAATCGCTTATGTGAGTTATTGCGAATGAGGTTATCTAAATTAATGTAAAAGTTCTGTGCATTTATGCACAATAGTTTCTCATTAATCACTATTTTTTAATAGTCACAATCACCGTATTATTAATTAACTGATGTAGGGGACATATTCGAATGTTAAGAAATACGAAAACGGCTTATGGCTGGGTAGCCATTTTATTGCACTGGCTTATGGCGCTAACCATTTTTGGCATGTTTGGCCTAGGCTTATACATGGTAGAGCTGACCTATTATGACGCTTGGTACAAAGGATCTCTCGATTTGCATAAAAGCATCGGTATTCTGTTACTTGGTCTGTTATTTATTCGCACACTGTGGCGCTGTATCAATATCAATCCAGATAGCGCAGATGAATATGCGAGCAAATTTGAATTGAAAAGTGCCCATTTAGTACACATAGGTTTATACCTACTGATGTTTACATTAATGATTTCAGGGTATTTAATTTCAACTGCTGATGGTCGTGGCATCAATGTGTTTGAGATATTTACTGTACCGGCGATCCCATTCGCTGTTGATAATCAAGAAGACATCGCAGGTCAAATTCATGAAATTTTGGCATGGGCGTTAATTGTCTTAGCTGGTATTCATGCACTAGCTGCAATTAAGCACCATTTTATTAATAAGAATAATACGTTAGTACGTATGTTTAAAGTCAAAAAATAGCAACCGACTGTCACTTTACACATTGTAAAACAGCAAACAAATATAAAAACAATTAAGGATAATCAGATGAAAAAACAAATTTTAGCCGCTGCAATCGCAGCAAGTTCACTACTTGCAGTAGTGGCGCCAAACGTAGCACAGGCTGCTGATTATAAAGTTGATGTTGCAGGTGCACATGCTTCTGTTCAGTTTAAAATTAAGCATTTAGGTTACAGCTGGTTATTGGGACGCTTTAATAATTTTGATGGCGGTTTTTCTTATGATGCTAAGTTACCAAATGAATCTAAAATCAATATGGTGATAAATACTGGGAGCTTAGATTCAAACCATGCAGAGCGTGATAAACATTTAAGAAGTGATGACTTTTTAGATGTTAAAAAATTCCCAAAAGCACGGTTTAAGAGTCAAAGTATTAAGTTCAGTGATGATGACAATGCGATTGTGACGGGCGCATTTACGCTTAAAGGCATTACAAAAACGATCACATTCCCTATTACTAAAGTGGGCGAAGGTTCAGATCCTTGGGGTGGTTATCGCGTTGGTTTTACTGGTGAGACGAGCCTTAAATTAACTGATTATGGTATAATGACAAATCTTGGTCCTGCGTCAACCACTGTTGATATGACGTTTAATCTTGAAGGTGTTCGTCAGTAACGCTATCTATAAATATAGTTGAGTATAAATATAGCCAGTAAGGGATTAATGGAACAGGTATTACTGAGTCCAACTTTACTGGCTTATTGTTGAATAAATAGTCACTTATAGTTTCTGATTAGCTTATGCACTGTTTTTTTGGATGTTATTTACAATTAATTTTAGTTTATTTCAAATTTTATTTACGAACATATCTTATTTCCCACAATAAATATCACGTTAGTGTTAGATAGCACCCCATTCGATCATAATACCCACCATGTTATCAATTTTAGCTTTACCTCTCATTTAGATATTCTCTAACGTTATAATTATTTTTATAAGTCATTTTTTATAATAAAAAATAATGGAATAATGTTATTTTCTTAATGGATATATACTTTTATTTATCAATAGCTAGAAACACTTAGCTCACAAAGTCCAGACAGGTAGTCATCATATTATTAATTTAATAATATAGCGGGTCTTGGTATTCTTAGGCGCTGGTAATGAAAGTAATTAAACCCGTTAGTATTGTTTTAGTTGTTGGCGTTAGCCTACTATTATTTATACTGCGCCCATTTGGTTCCATTGATAAAGATTTACCTATTGAAATCGGTACTGAAACAGAAACCATTTTCTCTCCTGATGCCGCGCTTGCTGAATTACCTTATGGAAATTCAGTGCTTGCCGCCCGTGATATATCCCGCTTTGATGGCGAAGAAGCACTACTTAGAATCGATCTGCTAGATCAACGCGGTACATTTCAAGATCATCCTTTATACCAAGCTTATTATTTTATGATCATGAATAACATCATGCTGCGTTTAGGCCGGATTGATGATGCCGTTATCTATGCTAATCAATTGCTTGATTACGCAAAACAAAACAATATGCCATGGGTAGAAGCGAGTGCCTTATCTGAATTGGCGATTGAACGCACCAAGCGTGGTGAGTTGGATATTGCCTTGGCCTACTTAAATGAGTCTGTGCGTATCAGTAAAGAGATTAATTACCAAGGCTTACTTATTAAATCCTACAATACCCTTGGGGTGATCAGTAATATTTCGGGCGATTATGCGAAAGCACAAACTTACCTTCACAATGGCTTAAAGCTAGTCGATAGTAATCCTGAGCACCTGTATTATAGTAAGATTATCGCGAATTTGGCGCTTATTTATATTTATTTAGAAGAGTGGAACAAGGCGCTTGAATATATTGAAAAATCGAAGCTGATATATAAAAATGGTAAATGGCTAGAGCCATCAATCATGACTATATTGCTGTCTAACGAGTCTCATGTTTATTTCCGTTTAGGCGATGCTGTTCAGGCTCGTCGAGCTTATGCTGAAGCACATAAAACACTTGTTAAAGACTCTAGCGTTCGGCTACAAGCTATCGTATCAAATGAGCTGTCTAATGTTCTTTACTTAGAACATCGGTATGACAATGCTATTGCGGAGTCGAACAGTTGCCTTGATTTAGCTGGTATTGAAGCACTGCCGCTGCAACGTGGCCTGTGTTATACCAGTAAAGCCCGCAGTGAAATGAAATTGGATAATTATTTTACTGCACTTGATAACCTTAATGATGCGATTGAAGAAAATCTAAAAATCTCAAATACTGTATATCTATCTGTTAATCATAAATTATTATCTGAAGTCCACGAGGAGCTTGGTAATGATATTGAAGCGCTGGCGTTTTTTAAGCTTTACTACCTCGAGAATAAGAAGGCATTGTTTGACCAGCGTCAAAGCGAGGTGTATATGCTTGCAGAGTCCTTCAATGCGGAAACATCACGTAATGCATTGGCATTATTAAAAACCCAAAATGATTTAAAAGACCTTGAATTAGAAAGGCAGAAATTGGGGGTTCGTGTTGTTTTTGGAATGATATTTTGTGTCTTATTTAGCCTAGGTTATGTGATTCGAAAAAATGCGACAATAGCGAAGAAAAATGAACTATTGTTGTGTTCAAATACCGACTTAGTTGAGTTATCAACACGAGATGCATTGACTGGTTTGTATAATCGCCGTCATTTTGATCGTTATATACAGAGTTTAAAAAAAGATAGTTCTTTTTATCGAGATTCACACTTCACTTTGGCAATAATGGATTTAGACCATTTCAAAATTATTAATGATACCTACGGTCATGATGTTGGTGACGAAGTGCTTGTTGAAGTCGCAAAACGCTTTCTTAAGCATTTGCCATCGTCGGATTTAATTGTTCGTTGGGGCGGGGAAGAGTTTGTTTGTCTGATTGAGCATCAAGATAATATTCCGAGTTTAGATCAACTCGAAAAGGTGTGGTCGGTAATTAAAGAGATACCTTTCGCGACGAGTGCGGGTGATATCGAGATTACCTTGTCTATTGGCGCAGCCACTGATATTTCGGTCGCACAGCTTATTACCAGACACGTTAAATTGATTAAACGAGCAGATGATCAGTTGTATAAAGCTAAGCTGAGAGGTCGTAATCAAATTGTTATGGTGGATTAAGCCCATATTATAAGCCAATAGCTACTGTAAATAGTCATATCGGTAATCCACTAAGATTGAGCTTGTATTTTTATGTTTTTTTATTTCATTTTGGTTGGCAGAGTATTATTTATTCAATAGAATGAAAGGCCTTGTATTACTTGGCATAGATAATGAAGATCATTAAATCTGTTAGTCTTATTTTATTCGTTGGTATTACCCTGCTTCTATTTATGCTACGTCCGTTTGGTCTACTTGATCGTGATGCGCCAATTGAAATAAATACCAAGGTGGTTTTTTCCCCTGATGATTTACTCGCCGATTTACCCTATGGCCATGATTTACTGACGGCACTCGACTTTTCTCGTTTTGATAGCGAGCAAGCATTATTGAAAATAGACCTTCTTGAGAAAAAGGGCGTGTTTAAAGATAGCCCTTTGTACCAAGCTTATTATTTTATGACTATGAATAACGTCATGTTACGTTTAGGTCGTATTGATGATGCGTCTACTTATGCGACCCAATTACTTCTCCTCGCTGAACAAGAAAATTTGCAATGGGTAAAAGCGAGCGCCTTATCTGAATTGGCAATAGAGCGAACCAAACGTGGTGATCTCGATACCGCGCTCGATTATTTAAATGAATCAGTAAAGATTGCAAAAGAGATTAATTACGAAAAAATCTTAATCAAATCTTATAATTCATTGGGAGTGATTAGTATTCTTTCGAGCGAGTATGGCAAAGCGCAGGACTATTTCCATAAAGGCTTAAAGCTAGTCGAGACAAACTCAAAGCATTTATATCATAGTAAAATCATCGGTAACTTAGCGGTTATTTACATTTACTTAGAAGAGTGGAACAAGGCCATTGCGTATATTGATCAGTCAAAGGAAATATATCGCCAAGATAAACGTCTAGAACCTGCGATTATGACGGTCTTGTTAACGAATGAATCTAATGTCTATTACCGTTTAGGTGATGCCGTAAAAGCGCGTCAGGCTTATGTTGAGGCCAATAAAACACTAGAAAAAGATTCAAGTGCAAGGTTGCAGGCCATCGTGTTGAACAGTTTATCGAATGTGCTCTATTTAGAACAACAATATGAGTCTGCAATAGCGGAGTCCGAGCGTTGCCTTTATTTAGATGGAATACAAAATTTACCGTTGCAACGCGGCCTTTGTTATAAAAGTAAAGCACACAGCAATATGGCATTGGGTAACTATGGTGCAGCCATTGAAGATCTAAATGCCTCGGTTAAAGAGAATAGCAAAATAGCCCACACTGCTTATATTACGAGTAACCATAAGTTGTTATCCGAAGCATATGAAGCATTAGGCGATAATAGTGAAGCATTGAAGTATTTTAAGCTGTATTACTTAGGGGACAAGGAAGTGCTGTTTGATCAGCGTCAAAGTGAACTATATCTGCTTGAAGAATCGTTTAATGCAGAAGCATCTCGTAATGCACTTACGTTGTTAAAAACCAAGAATGAAATACAAGATCTTGAGTTAGAGCGGCAAACGCTTGTGACTCGGGTTATTTTGGGGGTGACATTTTGTGTCTTGCTAGCCCTTGGCTATGTACTTAAAAAGAACCTCGACATTAAGAGTAAAAACCAATTATTGCAATATTCAAATAGCAACTTAGTCGAGCTATCAACACGGGATGCGTTAACAGGGTTGTATAATCGCCGTTATTTTGATCAGTACATACAGCGTTTAAAGCAAGGTCATTCCAGTACTCGAGATTCAAGTTTTACCATCGCAATTATGGATCTCGATCATTTCAAAGCGGTAAACGATAATTATGGTCATGATGTTGGCGATCTCGTTTTAATTGAAGTTGCCAAACGTTTTCTTTTGAATTTAGCGTCATCAGATTTAATCATTCGTTGGGGTGGGGAAGAGTTTATCTGTGTTATTGAAGAGCAAGGCAATATAGCAAGTTTACATAAATTAGAAAAAGTGTGGTCGGCAATAAAAGACGAACCTGTATCGACACCAGCAGGTGACATTAACATCACATTATCCATCGGTGTTGTCACTGATATTTCGGCTGCAGACTTGATGGCTAGCCATACTAAGCTACTTAAACGCGCAGACGAACGATTATACAAAGCCAAGCACACTGGGCGTAATCAAATTATCGCCATCGATTAAAGTCCAACGTATATAGTTTACTATGTGTTGGTTTTTGTATGTCGTTTTCTATATGGTTTTCGGTGTGGTTTTCTAAATAGTTTTGTAGTACTTTGCTTGCACTGGTAATTACATAATATTTTCGGAGCTAGGGTACATGGCGAGCATAATTTGTTTTGGTGATAGTATTACACGCGGTGAAAGTGACGCTGTCTATGGTGGCTGGGCAGACCGTATTAAAACTCGTCTAATTAAACAGTTTTTGGAAACAGATCAAGACAGAGTGAGTGTATTTAATATGGGCATTAGCGGCGAAACCACCGATGGCCTAATGCAACGTTTTCAGCCTGAATGTGTTACTCGACTAAGTGATAATAACAATACCGTATTATTTGGCTATGGTGCCAACGACCTTGCCTGTCAAGAGGGTAAGCATCTTGTCGTTATCGGGTCTTACATTAATAATTTAAGCCATTGCATTGAGTTTGCGCTTGAAAAAGGAGCTGCAGTGGTATTAATTAATATAACGCCAATCGCTGCTCACCTAGATGGTATCCCCAATGTAAACAAGCGTATTCGTAATGACGCCACGATCCGTCATTATAACCAAGCCTTATTAGACTTGTCTGTGAAGTACGATGTGGCGCTAATTGATGTTTACACACCATTTAACGTTGATAAAGAAGCGTATTTAACGGCAGATGGTTTACACCCAAATAGTGCCGGCCATGAGTTACTGTATGACGTAATAAGTGCATCATTATTAGCATAAGCCTGTTATTACAGCGTTGCTAAGCATTAAATGAACAATAATTGTTGTGTAATGTAGGTAATCGCATGAATTCTGACCTAAACTAACTTCAAGTGTTCGTTTTATTGAGGTTTTTTTTGATCTATCCCTATTTACTCTATTATTACTTTTGCAATCTTCTTTGAAGGCTCTATGATGAAACTTCTCCTATTTAAGAAAAGCGAGCAATTATGAATAACTATTCTGATACACTGTTTGAAGAAATGAAATTACTGGCTAAATTCCCAACAAAATCTCACTTAGAAGGCATTAAGGTTCATAATGAAGCCGGCCCTTCAACCGTTAGTGCTGCAAAATCTCTTTTTGATAAAGGTCTTATTACACGAGACGATGGCGGTTATTTAACTGATAGCGGTATTGAAATTGCAGACCACTTACATCGCGTTTTAGCACCATTAAGCTAAAATAAATAAGGCGATTAGCTCAAGCAGTTAGTCGCTGTAATATAGTGACTAACTGCAATCTGCTTACTTCTTGATTTATCCCACTTAACTCTTATCTAGCTTCTGACTTTACTGAGCTAAGCTGTTTCACATAATCGTGAGTCTTCATGGTCAACGTTCGATCGATCTCTGTTTTTCGTCGTTATTTTAGTCATATTAGCAATGACATCAATGCTTTCCTGTTTTATATTCTGGCTGCTTTGTGATGATAACAACTGAATATGATCCGCTACACTTTCGATTGCACAATCTAATACTTCATTTTCAAGTGCAGAGAAAGCGTCATCAATGTAATCTGCTAGCTCGGTTAAATCAGGTAATGCAGAACGACAAGCGACAAGACCCACATGAATTGAACCGTTGTAGCTGTACAAGGTAATGTTTAAAGACATGCCCGGTGGTAATACTGATATTGGGTAGCACTTGTCCATTTTTGCGCCCATCATGTATAAGGCTTTACTTGGCCCTGGCACGTTAGAGATTAATACATTGCCCATTGGTGGCAAGATGGTATCTAGGTTAAGTAATTCACTGGCAGCGGCTAAACCTTGGCTTGCTAATGTATAACTGGTTAGCGCTTCCTTCGTTAATAGCTTCGTTTCACTTTTTAGTTTTTGACATGACTCTTTAACCGTCATTAACCGTGCTAGTGGACGCTCACCTGCGTAGGCTAATTCAACTAAACTAATAGCAACTTGGTTGTTTGATTCCGTGTCTGATGCCTCACGTAAACTCATAGGCATTTGCGCTACAAGTGGTTTTTTAAGCACGACGTTACGTGTTTCTAGGTAATTATGGATCGCCATATCACAAACTGTGACGACCACATCGTTAATCGTTGCACCAGTAACACGGCCTAATGTTTTCACTCGGGCTAGTGGCAGTGATGTCATTGCTGCTCGGCGTGCGCGCTTTGGGCTGACTGAAAACGGTGTTTTTGGTGCCATAAATGGGGTCGGCATATCGGCTTTATACATGTTCGTTGCTTGGAACAGCAATTTGGTTGTTAACTTAGTTAATGATGGAATGGACTTAACGTGACCAGAGACCAGTTTCGTTGTATCAGTGAGTAGTGTTAATGCGCTTTTCGCTACGCGTTCTTTTTGCGGGCGATCAACAGACCAAAATGCTGTCATTGGTGATTCGGCATTTTTGCTGAGATAAGCCATTAATAATTGATTGGCTTTTGCGCCATCTGTAAATGCATGGTGCACTTTAACGTAGATGGCAAATTTGTTGTCAGCTAGACCATCAATCAGGATCATTTCCCATAACGGGCGGTTACGATCAAGTAAGGTTTCATGTTGGTGTTCAACAAAGCTCAGCAATTGATTGTCATTACCTGGCTGTGGCAGCATGGCAAAACGTACATGGTATGACAAATCAATATTGTCATCTTTTTGCCAGAAGTATTGACCTGTTATTTGTTTCTTGAGTTTTTGGTTGAATGGTTTTTTAACATCCTGCTGTGACATTAAATTATCAAATAGGTCTCGACTAAAGTTACCTTGATAGTTTTCTGGTGTTGAGAATATTTGTAATCCTGCGACATGTTTTGGGCTTGTTACTGTTTCTGTGTATAAAAAACCCATATCAACTAACGTGAGTGCTTCCATAGCCATTTCCTATTTTTAATGAGATTGATAGTTTGCGCCCGATTGAGTCGTACCGCACATACCATCACATTTGATGTTATGACTTACTGTCACGGATGTTAAAGTTATGTACATAATACACTTGTACTCCCAAAGTAATATATCATTTTGACATTAATTTACCTAAACGACATATTTACGTGACTTGGTGGCATGATTTTAAGTGGATGAATTTAAAGATTTAAATTGTACATTTAAAATATTTATTCGATGTTAAGAGTTGGGCTGGCGTGTATTTTGGCACTGAAAGGAGATATAAAACTGTGACGGGTTATTATTTACGATGTTGTTATCGGTAACTTTGTGAATGGTTGGTTTTTAATGCTGTCAGTGGCTGTAAGGAAGATTGGCTATGACGAGTGAAAATGAAAACTATTTGGTGTCAGGTTTAAAAGTAACTGTTTCAGTGATATTAACCAGCGGCGTTGTATTAAAAAAGCGCATTTTATATTCAGTATGCTGATTATTACTTGTTGCACGTACAGACATTGCCACGCGATGGATGGTATTGGGGTAGAACAACCAATTACGCCAAATATTGGCATCATCAACACGGTGAGCAGCAAAGCTTAATGTTATGTCATCAATGCAGTGCAGGTGTTCTGGCTGGTGGAAGCCAGGTAGGGTGAAACTGAAATCTTTCAACGGGATTGATAGACCTAACCCCCACGCTTTGATGTAGGACTCTTTTAACGTCCAGTAATCAAAAAATCGGCTTGCTTGTTGTGCGATGGGTTGAGCAAGTAAATCATCAACCTCAATATCCGAGAACGAATATTTAGCAATGCTCAAGACATCGCTGCTACGCTGGGTATTTTCGACATCGCAACCAATATCATCATGTAACATGACGGCACAAATGATTAAATTATCGGTATGGCTAATATTAAAGCGCAGCGGAAGTGGGGGATTAACAATCTCTGGTTTATTCTTTTCACCTTTTGCAAACTGCCAATCAGCGGGTCTAACATCAGCATAGTGAGATAATAAATCACGGATGAAAGCACGCGTGATTAATGCACTATGGCGATCTTTTTCAAACCTAAAGCGTTGTTGTTTTGTTGTTTCTGCAGGTGATAATAGTTGGCTATAAGCCTGTAATAATTCAGGCTGTTGGATCTTGTGCGGAGCAACTGACCATAAATGGATTTCATTGCTAGCTAAGATTAGCTTGTCGTTAACTCCGCTGCGCATCATTAGAATGGATACCAGAATAATTCGGTTGCCATGACACGTTTGATTATCGCGAATGTCACCACTAAACCGATTAACACCATTACGGTGTAGTCCTGTTTCGTCATTGCTTTTAAGCTGTACCAAGTACGTATTTTGTTATGGCCAAAACCACGTAGCGTCATTGCATTTGAGATCTCATCGGCGCGATCTAGGCTTGAGAAAATCAATGGGCCTAATATTTTAGCGACATTTTTAATACGTGATAATACCGAGACATTTTTAGATAAATCGACGCCACGCGCTTGTTGTGCATGCATGATGTTGACGAAATCATTTTTTACATCAGGTAAATAACGTAATGTTAAGCTAACCGCATAGGCAATTTTATACGGTACACCAAGACGATTTAGACTTGCTGCAAACTCAGTCGGATGCGTGGTAAACACAAAAACTAATGCAATCGGGAACATACTGAAGTATTTCAGAGTGACCGTCAGTAAGTAATATAACGTTTCTTGTGTAAGGGAGTAATCGCCCCATAACGGTAATAAGACTGTGCTTGAGCCTATGTATTCTACGCCTTGCTGTGGTGCTAACAAGAACATGAATAAGGCGTTAATGCTAAGTACACTAGCAGTGGCAATTAATAGCGGTTTATAAACTGAAAACGGTACTTTGGTTAATTTAAGTAACGTACAGCCGGTAATAATAAGTGCGAGTATAAGGCGTAAATCAAAGGTCGTTAAAACCACAGTTACCCAAGCTAAAAACAACACAAATTTAGTGACGCCATTAAGCTGATGTAAGGCTGAATTGGTATTGACATAGTTAATACCAAAGTCAATTTTCTTGGTTTTATTGATACTACTTTTATGCTTTTTCTTAATATCGTTGTTAACCGTATTTTTATTCATATTGCTTTTATTGAGTGTGCTTTCGCGATGAGTGTTGTTCTGCATTATGACGGTGCCACTTCAGATTTAATAAATTGCTGCATAAAACCATCGGTATTGTTTATACCAATCGCGTTGGCGAGTGTATACAGACTGGTTATTTTCAAATTCGCACGATCAAGTAGTACAGGGTCGCTGAACACTTGCGAAACGGGCGCATTGGCAATCAATTTACTTTCTGCTATCACAATTGAACGCGTGGTGTATTCTAACACGAGGTGCATATCGTGAGAGATAATCAGCACTGTAATACCCAACGTTTTGTTCAGTGTTCTAATGAACGATAGCATTGACGTATAGTTTCGATGATCTTGCCCAGCTGTTGGCTCATCTAAAATAAGCAGTTCAGGCTCTAACGCTAAGATAGATGCAATCGTGACACGTTTTTTCTGACCGTAGCTAAGCGCTTCAATTGGCCAATGGCGATATTTCATTAGGCCGCATAGACCCAATACGTGCAGTACTTTCTCTTCAACAAATGCCTCGTCGTGGCCACGGTTACGCAGACCAAACGCGATTTCATCAAAAATCATGTGATTAGAGATCATGTGATTTGGGTTTTGCATCACTACGCCGACCTTTTGAGCGCGCTCAAAGATAGAGAGCTTAGCAATATCTTCGCCATTAAGCTTGATTTGACCAGCATCAGGTGCGATAACGCCCATGATCAGCTTAGTGATGGTTGATTTACCCGAACCATTTTTACCTAAGATTGAAACAAATTCACCACGATTAATACTAAATGAAATATCTTCAAGCGCGTTTTTTTCGCCAGTGTAAGAATAAGTTAAATCATTAATCTCAAGTAATGTTTCTGTTGTTTGTTGCTGAACGATCGGTGCTTGTGCATTAAACCAATTGGTTAATGACGTTTGATATTGCAGTAGATTCATTTTGTCGATATAAGCGGGGTTATCTGCAACAGTCATTGGGCATTTTGCCGCTTTTAATGCCGAGATATAGAGTGGTTCGCGGATACCATGAACTTGTAGTAAGGGGGATACGATTAATTCATTAGGCGACATGTCGGCAATGATTTGGCCACGCTCCATTAAGATCACGCGGTCGACATGACGATGTAATACATCTTCGAGACGATGCTCGATAATGATAACCGTTTTGCCTGTGTCTTGATGCAACTGATCGATAATCTCGATGGTTGCCTTACCTGTTTTTGGATCTAGGCTAGCTAATGGTTCATCAAATAACAAAATGTCGGTATCGTCAACCAGAATACCGGCTAGTGATACGCGCTGTTTTTGACCACCAGATAATGCATAAGGTGAGTGATCGAGCAAATCATCAAGATCGACCATCGCGGCAGTTTTCTGCACGATAGGTAGCATTTCCGCTTGAGAAATCATGTCATTCTCAAGTGCAAACGCAATATCTTCACCAATACTTAAACCAACGAATTGGCTGTCGGTATCTTGCAATACCGTACCTACCGATTCGCTATAGTCTTGCATGCGTAACCCTGATACGGGGGTATCATTGATGGTTAAGCTGCCAGACATCTCGCCTTTGATAGCATGCGGGATCAGGCCGTTTAAGCATTGTCCAAGGGTCGACTTACCACTTCCACTTGGACCAATAATGACAATTTTCTCTCCTTTCTCTATCCTTAGATTTATGCCTTTGAGAGTCGCTTTATCCTGCGAAGCATATTTAAAAGAGAAGTCAGAAAATTCGATGGTCATTGTTGATTAACCCTCGGTCAAATTGCGGCTTTGTTTCTTACGTTTGGCAAATGCAGTCAGTAAGATGTAGCCAACAACCGCGATTAATACCGTATTACCTGCAGCAATGATGGTTAATTGCGTCATTACTTTGGTAAAGGGTTCAGCGTAAAGAATGGTATCAAGTAGTGCTGATATACCATAACCTACAGTGTTACCGACTAAGGCAAGTACAACAAAGAGCACCATGTCTTTCATGGAGAATTCGCCTTTTTCTAAACGACCTTTTGTCAGTTTAGGGAACAAACCTATGATAAGACCAACGATACCCGAGCCGAGTACCCACGTTAACCAAACACCCCAGCCAGAGAATAAATCTGTTACCCAATGACCGATAAAGCCTACTAAGAAACCAACTAATGGACCAAATAATACCGAGAAGAGTGCAAGCACTGCCATCGCAGGCTTAAGTGTCGTATTTGCAAACACTGGAATACCAAACATAGGTAATCCGCCGATGCCATATAAAGCAGCACCAATTGCAATCACAACAACGGTTTTAGCTGAAAGATTCATAATAAGCCTTGGGTAAATTAACACGAAAAATTAAAGGTGCGAATTATACAGGAAGACAGGTTGTTAAGGAAATAAACTTGGGCTAGTGGTGTGTTTTTTCTGTTTAATCCACCGCGCTGTTTAGTTATACGGCAATCATGCGGTCTAAACATTGGTTATTTCACAATGAGAATAAGCAGGTTATGATTGAAGGCGATGATATTCAACTGTTGTAGCTGGATCTGTAAAGAGAGTAAGCATGAATTTAAAACCAATAAAAACGGCCATCATAGGCTATGGATTTTCTGCAAAAACATTTCATATTCCTTTCATTAGTCATTTAGCTGAATTTGAGCTAACTGCAATCAGTAGTAGCCAAGGTGAAGCTGTTACAGCAGACTTCCCTGATGTAGAACACTACTTAACAGCAGGTTCGTTATTACAACAGTCAGATGCGGAGCTCGTCATTATTACAGCTCCTAACGACGTGCATTTCTCATTAGCTAAAGCGGCGTTGGAACAGAATAAACACGTTATTATCGAAAAACCATTTGTTATCAATGTTGAAGATGGTGAAGCGCTGATTGCATTAGCTACTGAAAAAGGGCTTGTTTTAAGTGTCTATAATAACCGTCGTTGGGATGGGGACTTTCTTACCGTTAAAAAGCTCATTACAGACGGCCGTTTAGGCGAGGTGAAATGTTTTGAATCCCATTTCGATCGCTTTAGACCGGAAGTACGTCAGCGCTGGCGTGAACAATCAGCGACAGGTGGCGGCATATTATTTGATTTGGGACCACATCTACTCGATCAAGCCTTACAACTGTTTGGTTTACCCCATGCGATCACTGCGCAATGCTTAATAATGAGGGAAGGCTCTACAAATATCGATTACTTTAACCTTGTATTACATTACCCTGACCACATTGCCACGTTACATTGTGATCTGTTCAGTGCTGGACCCAATAAGCGTTTTAGCGTGAAAGGTAATAAAGCGAGTTATGAGAAATACGGCTTAGACCCACAGGAAGATTGTTTAAAAGCAGGCGTTGTGCCAGTGGATGCAAGCTGGGCTGATGAAACTCCTGAGCAATATGGCCATTTATATACTTTGGATACAGTTGAAACAGTTCAGACTGAGCGCGGTGGTTATCAGCATTACTTTCAAGCGATGGCTGCGGCTATAAATAGTGACGGTCAAACGCCAGTGAATGCTGAAGATGCGCTGTGGAGTATTAAGCTGATTGAACTCGCTATGGAAAGCAGTCGCTTAGGTCAAACTTTAACTGTGCAGAGATAGCCTTAGCTATTGTTAGCTTGACGCGCAATGCCAATTCATATGGTTATCGGTATTGCGCACCTAGTCTAAGCTAGAACTTGAACTTAGAGTCGCAACTTATAGCAGTAAAATAGTACCGAGCCCTAAGAACACGACGAAGCCTATGATGTCTGTTACTGTTGTTAAAATAACTGAGCCTGACAATGCAGGATCAATTTTCATTTTATCTAACGCCACCGGCACTAAAACACCCGCCAGTGCCGCCGTGATGATGTTTGCCACAATAGCCAAACCAATAACGATACCGAGCATGACATCATTAAACCAGTAACCGGTCACTAAACCAATCACTAACGACCACAAAATACCATTGAGGATGGCGACTTTGAGTTCCTTGAATAACAAAGGCTTCATGTTTGCCATGGAGATATGCCCTAATGCTAAACCACGGACTATCAAGGTTAAGGTCTGGCTCCCTGCAATACCCCCCATAGATGCAACCACTGGCATTAATACTGCTAGCGCAACCACCTGTTGAATTGTCGCTTCAAACATACCGATGAACCAAGATGCTAGAAATGCGGTTAATAAGTTGATACCGAGCCAAATTGCACGATTTTTAGCGCTCTTACGTACTGGTGAAAATAGATCTTCGTTTTCATCGAGACCCGCTGTTGCCATTATTTGTGATTCAGCATGTTCGGCTTGCAGTTTATAAGCAGCGCCAATATCTAAACGACCGATGAGCAAACCGCCCGTCGTTATCACTGGTAACGCGGATTCATTGCTTTGTGCGACTTTATCTGCGGCAATGTAGACATCTTCGTTGGCGTTCAGCGTGAGGTAATCTTCTTCAATCAATTCTGCCACGCGTAATAATGGGTCGGCACCAAAAAGCTGATTGATGCGAACAACACCTTGCCAATTACCGCGGTTATCTACTAGGAATACCACGTTACAGTGTAATGAACTGCTGCGACGAATTAATCTTAATACTACTTTTATTTTGGTTTTTGCCGGTACAACAAGTGGCTGATGGTCACACCAATGGCCAACTTCATCGTCATTAAATTGTTGCGCAGCCGAGTAGTGCGATAGCTGAGTTTCATCCATCTTAGCAAGCACTGTTTCAAGGTGCTGATCTGGGATGATGTCTTGTAATTCAACTAATGTGTTGGCATCAATATCAGTGAAGAGTGCCAGTAATGCTGCATGTGTTAATGAATCAACAATGGACTCACCAGCATCTGCACGCATCTCGACTAATATAGGCAGTTTTATATCATCAGATATTTGTGACCAGGTTTCTAAACGTTCTAAAAAGGGTAGAGATTCTAACAATAAGGCCATGTCGACGGGCGATGTCTCATGCGCAAGTTTTTCAATAAAAGCTTGCTGCGCTGATGTATCAAGATTATTTGTTAGTAGTTCTTCAACCGCATTTTGAACGTCATTTTCTGGCATCGTCCGACCTTATATGTCGATAGTATGGTTATCAAGATTAAGCTGGGATTATCAACCTTAAATGATTATAGGTAAATAGACAAATGGATAAATAGTTTTTATAGAGAGTATGTTAATAGCGCTAAGTTGTTTTTGTTTGGGGGACTAGTCGAGGGCAGACTCTGGGTATTTACTAGGGGACTATGACAAGACAGGAGAGTAAAATAGAAGAAATAGAGATTAAAAATAAAGAATAAAATAGAGTGAATCATTTACAGGTTCGATTCACTCTATTTTGATTTACAGCATGTGGTATTTAGCTAAACAAACTCGTTGCTTCAACCGGGTTTTGCTCAACTTCATATTGGTATTTTTCTTTTGATTCACTAGAAAAATAGGGTTCAACTAACATAATAATACGCAATACAATACGTTGAGTAATCGCTTGAAGGTTGTAATCTTCTTCAGCTAATTGTGTATCGAGTGAGTTAGTTGCGATCAAGCAGATAGTATCAGCCATCGAACTTTGCTGTGCTTCACTCATTTTAATTTCACTGCTGGCGTTTAACGATGTTAGCATCTTTAAGAAAAAGCTATGATGATTATTAACAAGACGCATAAAGCGACGTTTCAACAACTTGTTCTCATCGAAAATAACTTTCATATCACGATAGAAGAACGAGTATTGTTGAATCAGACCAACGTATACATTGAGGTAGGCCCAATAATCTTCAAACGCTTGCACGTCATCTTCATAGAATGACATGAGTTTATTAATAGCGGCTTCATACTCATAAAACAGCTCAGTTAATAATTGGTCTTTGCCATTAAAATGGTAATACAAATTACCTGGGCTAATTTCTAGCGCATTCGCAATTTCAACAGTAGATACTTTTACATGTCCATATTGGCTAAACATCTCTAAACTACACTGTAATATCCTGTCACGTGTTTTCATCATTTATCCCTAAGCTGATGCTGTTACAGCTTTATCCGCTGTATCTGCGGTGATTATGTTTTCTGCTGCGATTTTCTTTGCAGGCTGAGTTGCTTTGCTATCTAATGTTGGTGTTTGAACTTCTTGAGGCTTTTCTGCATCCGCTAATATCTGTTCGATAATCGCTAAACTTTCTTGTTTAATGTCCGAGTTGCTCTTAGGCATCGCGAGCAGTGCGATTTGTTCCATTACAGATGCTGTTGCACTTGTTAATACTTCATTTTCAAGTTCGGCAAACGCACTGTTTACGAATTCTGCCAAATCGGTTAAATCGGGTAGGGCAGAACGGCATGATACTAAACCAACATTAATTAAACCGTTATAGCTGTATAGCGTAATGTTCAAAGACATACCTGGTGGCAATACTGAGATAGGAAAACATTGCTCCATTTTCGCACCCATCATATATAGCGGTTCACGTGGACCCGGTACATTTGAAATCAGTACATTACCCATTGGCGGTAATATGGTATCTAAGCTTAAGAATTCGCTTACAACGGCAAGGCCTTGGCTCGCCATGGTATAACTAGTGAGTGCTTCCTTGGTTAGCAGACGTGTTTCATTTTTTAGTTTGATGCACGAATCTTTAATCGTCATTAAGCGTTCAAGCGGGGACTCACCACGGTAAGCAAGTTCAACTAAGCTGATAGCAACTTGGTTGTTGGTTACGGTATCGCCAGCGTCACGTAAGCTCATTGGCATTTGAGCGACAAGTGGTTTTTTAAGGTTAAAGTTTTTGCTTGCAAGGTAGTTATGAATCGCCATGTCACAGATAGTAACAACGACATCATTGATCGTAGCGCCTGTCATCTTACCAATACGCTTCACGCGTGTTAGTGGCAGTGCTGAAACAGCTGCACGACGCGCACGCTTAGGGCTCACTGAAAAGGGTGTTTTTGGTGCCATAAACGGTGTTGGCATATCTGCTTTATATACATTTGCAGCTTGGAACAACAACTTAGTTGTTAGTTTAGTCAACGATGGAATTGACTTAACTTGGCCTGATAGCTTTTTCGATGTTTTGCTAATCGAGGTTAGCATGGTATCAAGTTCTTTTTCTTTTTGTTCGCGTTCAATATTCCAAAACGCAGTCATCGGTGCGTCAGTATTCTTACTTAAATAAGACATCAATAGCTGATTGGCTTTCGCACCGTCAGTGAAAGCGTGGTGTGCTTTTAAGTAAATAGCGAATTTGTTATCTTCTAAGCCATCAATCAGTATCATTTCCCACAACGGTCGGTTTCTATCGAGCAGTGTTTCATGTTGATGTTCAACAAAGTGTAGTAGCTGACTTTCATTGCCTGGTTGCGGTAGCATGGCAAATCTTACATGGTAAGACAGATCGATGTTATTATCTTTTTGCCAGTGATACTGCCCAGTAAGTTGCTTCTTGAGCTTTAAATTAAAGGGTTGTTTAATTTCATCCTGTGACATTAAGCTGTCAAACAGATCACGGGTAAAGTTATCTGCGTAATTTTTAGGAGCCGTGAAAATTTGTAATCCGGCTACATGTTTAGGACTGGCAACTGTTTCTGTGTACAAAAAACCCATATCAACTAGCGTAAGTGCTTGCATGTTATCTAATCCCTATGCAATAAATCCATAAAATAAAGTGTTTAGATACTAAGCTCTACTTTGTAGTTTTTCTATATCTATATGGGTATATGTTAGTTTGTTGTTTTGCATTTGTAAATAGTGACAGGGTGTTAAGTGTGTTTTTAAGAGTATGAAAATAGTATTAAATATATTATTGATGCTGTTACTTAACGATTTAATGGCATTATTTGTTAAATTTATAAAACGATGGCTACATCGAAAGAACTTGATAAACAAAGAGGTCAGACCTGATAGTGTTAATTGAAGCACGTCATGTTATCGGTAACCTGGCGGTTGTTTGTAACAGTGCTCAGCTGTGAATAAAATGCCATATTGATGCATTTTTATTTAATTTTTATTTGTTTTTTAATTTTTTATTTATTTAATCGGTCAATTTTGGTGTAGGTTTTGAGCATTCTCACTGAGATTTTAGTGGAAGGGCATAAACGGGTTGTTTTGCGCCATAGCGTAAAGGTAGAATATCGAGAATTAAATAGAGAGTGTTAAACACTAACGGATATATATAATGCTAGTTAAATCGTTTTGTTGTGCTCTATTATTGCTGCTAATGTCTGGCTGTAGTCAGAATAGTGTAAGAAAACAACCTGAAAGCCCCTCCAAGATTAATGTACCTGCGCCTGAACTTGCTTATGTGCAGGGTTTGTTGTTATCGCAATATAAAGATTGGCGTGGCACGCCGCATAAATGGGGAGGGATGAGCAAGCGTGGTGTTGATTGTTCTGGTTTGGTTAAACTGACCTTTGCACAGCAATTTTCCTTGTCGCTCCCACGCACAACTGCAGAACAAGTAAAAGTAGGTCGTTCGATAAAGCGTCAGCAATTGCGTTCGGGTGATTTAGTGTTTTTTAAAACGGGCGTGAACGTGCGTCACGTTGGGATCATGGTAGATGAATCTCAATTTTTTCATGCATCGAGCAGTCGTGGCGTGATCATATCTCGGTTAGATAATCCCTATTGGCATAGCCATTACTGGCAATCAAGAAGAGTTAATTTATAAATGATGGAACAGAAATTAATTAAAGTGATGGTTGGGTCAAAAAATCCAGTGAAAGTGAATGCGTCACGTAGCGTGATTGCGCAATTGTATCCCGATTGTATTGTTGAATGTGAGGGACTGAATGCCCCTTCCAATGTAGCAGATCAACCTATGAATGCGGCTGAAACACGTGAAGGTGCGATTAATCGTGTTAAGTATTGCCAGCAACATGCTGACGCGGACTTTTATATTGCTATCGAAGGTGGCGTCGATCTGCTGGATGATGGCCCAGCTACATTTGCATATGTGGTTATCACTAATAAAGAACATCAGTCTGTCGGGCGCAGTGCTGCATTACCTTTACCTGCGCCTATTTACCAGTCGTTGCTTGATGGTGAAGAATTAGGTCCGGTAATGGATAAGCTATTTAAAACCGTTAACATCAAACATAAAGGTGGGGCGATTGGCTTACTCACTAATGGCCATGCAACACGCGAAAGTAACTATACTCAAGCGCTAACATTAGCAATGGCGCCATTTTTGTACCCTGACCTTTATGCTCAATAGCACTGCTTGCCAATAACTTGATGTTAAGACTGTTATTTGAACGCTTTGTAATTTAATGTAAAGGAAATTGATAAACCCTATTGATAATAGTTCTCATTTGTGATTATTATTAGGATATGGTTTATAAACGTTTATAGGGATAGCAGTATGGCGAGCAAGGTTAATTTAAGTATATCAACACATAAACTGGCAGAGTTGATTCAAGCGGGCCACCTGTGTGTCGCAGATTTGAACTGCTTAGATGCTGAGTCGAAGCAGCAAGTTTGGCAATTGTGTTTATGGAGCTGCAACAAGCGCGTTCATTGTTCTAAACCTTGTACGCAGCAATGTAACAGCGGTTATTGTGCCGATGCTACAGAGCGAAAGACTGATAAACAATCAGCATTAATTGAAATTAGTGCTGAGTGAGGTCAGATATTCTGTTTCAATTACTGCGGTTTTATTTTCAGTCTTAATGATTTCATAAAAGGTGCTAGTAACGGTGCTAGTAACGGTGCTAGTAACGGTGCTAGTAACGGTGCGAATAAAGGCGCGATTAAAGGTATTATGACGCCCGCAATAATCAATGAAAACGCAATCACTTTGTTTACTTCCAGTTGTTCATCATAAAAGATCACCGATCCTACCAATGCAAAAATAGGAACCAGTAACTTAAATGGACTCATTATACTTAGTGGATATTTAGCCAGCATTTTATTCCAAATCCAATACCCTAATAATGTTGTTGGATAGGCCTGAAAGAGTACCGATGCTAACGCTGTTGGATTTAACGTGTTCGTTAGTTCACTATAAAGGCTCACCCCATTGATTAGATAGGCCATTGCAAATAACGGCAGGGGGGCAAATAGACAAGACCATGCTACAAAAGCAAACATATCTTTAATATCCATTTTTTTAACCATTAAACTAATGGCACTCATGCTAACCGCCCCTATGATCGCAAATGTAAAACCGATTAGCGTCATCGTACCATCTGATATATTGGCAATAAAAACCAACCCAAGTAAGGTTAATGCGAGACCTATTTTTAAACTTGCAGTAATACGTTCTTTTAGAAAAATAACCCCCATCATCACACTGATGAAGACACTAAATTCAAGAATTAAACTTGCAGTGCCCGCTGATAAACCTGAGTGAATCGACATTGACATCATTCCCCATAAACCGACGCCAAAAGTGATGCCATAAAGTGCCATGTAGCTCCAAGGTACATCCGGTTTCCGTACAAAAAAGATAGCGGGAAAAGCCGCAAAGGTGAAACGTAGCCCTGTTAAGATAAACGGATCTATGTTGTCCACGCCAGCCTTGATAACAGAGTAGTTGAAACCCCATAGGCAAGTTACAGCGACAATGATAATTAAGTGAATAGGTGTTATGGCTCTTCCGTGCCTTGCTGTGACTAATGTTACCTGCATAATCCTGCTCCGTGATTTTAGTGTTTGACTAGTATGTCGAGTTCATAAATAATAAACAGATGCACTTTGTGGTAATTTTTAGGGTACAGTTTGATTTAAGGAAGGGAATACATGGCCGCACGTTATATTACAATTTCAGATACGATTATTAGCGACGTTGATAACGGTGTATTGGTAATCGACCAGCGCATGCCGTCGTTAAGACAATTTACTCAGCTACATGACGTGAGTATGACCACGGCCAATAACTGTTATCAACGTTTACTTGATTTAGGCTGGTTACACGTAAAACCACAAATCGGTTACTTTATTACCCAGCCATTGAATAAGCAAAGTACACCGAGCTATCCACAATTTAATGCGCAGATTAGTAAGCCAAAAATCAGCCAGTCCATTGAGCAAGGTTTACGTGGACCATTTTATACTGCGCAATTACCGGCTGAGTTATTACCCCAAGAGACTTTAAGTCGCTGTTTACGCCGAGCGAGTCTGCGGGCTGGTACAGCGCTGTTTGCCTATCCTGATTATCAAGGGGATATTGAGTTGAGAACGGCACTAGCTGGACACTTTACACAACAGCATTTCCCGCTAAAAGCAGATAAGTTAGTGATCACCAACGGCTGCATGGATGCAGTGCGCAGTGCAATCGAGATCACCACGAGTCCAGGGGATACCATTGCCGTATCATCACCTTGTTTTAGTGGTTTACTGAACTTATTACAGAACATGGGACGCTCAGTGATTGAGCTCCCGTGTTACAAGGCGCAACTTGATTTAGACCAACTTGAAGCACTGCTGCAAGCGAAGCGTATCGCTGCTTGTTTATTTAGCGCTAACCATATCAATCCACAAGGTTTTTGCCTGAGTAATCAACAGAAGCAAAGTATTGCCGAGCTTGCCCTGCGTTATCAAGTGCCCGTGATTGAGGATGATATTTACTTGGAATTAAGCTATTCGAATACGACCCCGTTACCGATTAAATATTGGGATAAGTCGGGCTGGGTATTATGGTGTAGCTCCGTATCCAAAACCATTGCTGCGGGATATCGTTTAGGGTGGTGTGAGCCCGGGCGATTTTTTGATGCGTATTTACAGTTGCGTAATGTGCAATTCTTTGGGGTTAATAATATCGTTCAACATACGGTGTGCGAGTTTATTAATACTGGGCACTATGCCAAACACTTGAAGAAGTTAACCACAACCTTGGCATCTCATGCGCGACAGTATCACAGTGTGCTACGAGAATTATTGCCTGAAAAGACCAAGATCAGTGTTGCTGAAGGGGGCATGGTTATCTGGTTACAACTCGAAAACATGAATAGTAAAACTGTACTTCACGAAGCATTAAAGCAAAATGTCCCATTTCGCGCAGGAAGTGAATTTACTACGCTTGAATATTATCAAAACTGTCTAAGGTTAAACATTGGTTGGCCAATTGTGGCGAATGAAAAAGAGACGGCTGAAAAACAAGCTCAGGCACTGGCGTTAAGAGCGAAGCTTGTTATTTTGTGTGAGTTGATTAACGCCAATGTGGCCGTAAAGTGATTTTATACTTCGTTCATTACATCTGTTGCTGTGCCGAGGTACACTTCTGCCGCTAATAGTATTGATTCATGCAAAGTCGGGTGTGCATGTACGGTATTAGCAATATTGTCTGCGGTAAACTTGTTGTGTATCGCTAAACATACCTCACCAAATATCTCATCGGCATTATTACCTATCATGCCGCCGCCAATTAAGGTGTGATCATCGGTATTAAAAATCAGCTTGGTTAAGCCGTTGGTGTTTACATCTGTATTGGCGCGACCTAGTGCGCGCCAAGGCAGGTTGATAACCTTATAATTTAACTCACTGCTTGCTAATTGTTTCTCTGTCCAGCCTAACCATACAACAGTTGGGAAGCTGGTGGCCATGAAGGGGTGAGTTAATTCGTTGTTTTGTGGATCATCATCATCGGCGATAAACACCGCATCATAAATACAATCTGGTAATGCTTTGTTTTTACTTGTTACTGATAATTTAATTTGGTTATCGGTAAAAGTAAAAGCGCTGATTTCAGACTGGACTTTTATTTTGAAAAGGCGTTTTACGTAGCGTTGAAAAGTTTTGTTAATATCTTTATCCAGTTCAGGAAAAACCTCATCCCCCGTAATTAATATATCCACACTGGCGCCAAGCGCTTGGTAAATCGTCGCTATTTCAATTGCTGCAATGCCTGAACCGACAACCGCTAGTTTAGCTGGGATAAAAGGCAGTGTGATCGCCTCGTTATAATGCCAGACATACTTGTTGGCAGAGGTACTCGTTATCGGTGTCGTGTTTGAAGCTCTGAACTGATCTATTGATTTGGCCGCGCTGGTGGAGCTTGCCATGTAGTATTGGGTCTCAAGTGTATCTAATGTTTGTTGAATGTCTGCAAGATTAATCGTAGGTGCTGGATATTCAATGCCTTGAGCGGTTGCAGCTTGAATACTGTGAATTGATTTAGCCATATGTAGCAGGGCATGAGTACGGATCATTTTAGTATTACAGTGAGGTTGTTTGATCGTGTTCATAGGCTCTCTTATTTTCGTCTGGAGTGTAACAAGACTTGTTTACGACAGTGTTATGATGGTTGTAGTCGTTAATTTAACGATTAATGAATTACTACTTTATGGGTGTATTTAAGCAGTTTGTTGTGTAAGTCGCAATGTCTGCATCACTATTAAGCTTAATAACTAAGTAATAATAGGTAGAAGTGTTAAACTGTTCACAATCATTATCAACAGATGAAATTGGCTATGCGTAAATCTTTGTGGACTCCGTTTATTGCTTCTGTACTCATTGCTACTAGTGCGGGGGGGTATTATTTATTAAGCGATTATAAAGCCTTAGAAACACAACAAGCAGTGATCGCAGCTGCGCCTTTTGAGCAACTTTCACTATCGCAAATGAGTGATAAACGAATTTTAACGCTGCAAGACAAACTTTATGACGATAAGCAGAATGCTAAACTGTGGTACCAGCTCGGTAATGCTTACATGTATAACGGAGAATACGATGATGCGGTATTAGTATTTGATTATGCAATCCGTTTAACAGAAAAACCAACGGCAATGCATTATTCAGCAAAGGCATCTGCATTGTATTACGCAAACGCTCAGCATTTAACTGCTGATGTGCAGGCGCTACTTGATCAAGCGTTAGCACTAGAACCGAATAATCAGACGGCTCTAATGATGCTCGCGTCAAATGAGTTCATGAATGTACGGTACCAACAAGCCATCGATCTTTGGGTGCAATTACTCGATTCTGATCAGCAGGGCTTAGATAGGGTATCGATTATTAATTCAATAAACCAAGCGAAACAGTTTATTCAATAACAAACAAGCCTTTCGTTATTAATCAGCTGGTTATTAATGAAGTCGTTATTTATGAGCCAAAAAATGCCGACATGATGTCGGCATTTTTATGATCACGAGTTATAGGTTGTAACTAATAAGTCGCTTCGCGTTTTTCAGCTTCTGCTTCCCACTCTGGTACAAGTGTTTTTAAGAATTCAGCTTTCTCTTTTTTCATTTTTTCCATATCCATACCAAGTGCTTGTTGTGCAAGTTCTTTGGTTGAGATGTCAGGGATCTCGATTGGATCTGTGATGCCTTTCTTAGCAAGTAGACGGATTAGCTGAGCACGTGCATCTGTTGCACGGTCTAATGCTGTACCGAGTACACGTAATGCCACTTCAGGTGCATGCATGTGCACACCATGAGAGGCGATGGCATAATCCCAACGCCATTGTGCATGACGTATATTGAGCTGTATCTCATCCATCTCTGCTTGTACTGCACCCGCATCCCATGCGGCTTTAGCTTCGAAATGCGCCGCGATGATTTGTTTTTCAGCCAGTAATTTCATTTCATTTACTTGCTGTTTACGTGTTTTAACAACATCCTGGAGCATTTCTTTACTTTGTGTATGACAGTTTGCACAGGTATCTTGGAAACGATCAAATGGATTACCCACTTTATGGTCCGTGAACACAGTACCGTCTGCATTTTTCACTTTAGGCATATGGCAATCAACACACGTTACGTTGTTTTTACCGTGAATACCTTCGCGCCATGTTTCATAACCTGGGTGTTGTGCTTTTAGCATCGGTGTTTTAGACACTGCATGCGTCCAATCTTTAAAGCCGATCTCGTCATAGTATTCTTCCATTTGATCAACTGTCGTGCCTTTATCCCATGGGAATTTAACGGCCTTTGTTGGTCCTGTGAAATAGTACTCTACATGGCATTGTCCACAAACTTGCGCTTGCTGGTCAAGGCGACCTTGTTCTGAAAATGGTTTACCAATTGCTTCCATCGCACGTTCAACGTGTGGACGTGTCAATTTAAGCGCGGGTTCGCCATTTTTAAATGCGTCACTACGGGTATCATGGCAATCGGCACAACCAATCGCATTGACTACTTCAGCGCCACCTTTAGCCCACTTACCCGAGAAGTAAGCATCTTCACCATTTTGTTCAATAAAGCGTGCAACGTCAGGGCTTTTACAGCTCCAGCAAGACATGACCATTGGGCCATTCTTCGCATTTGTTGGTCCACCAGTACGTAAGGTATTACGGATGTCATCAATCGCGTAGAAATGTCCACGTGCTTTGTTATAGTCTTTAGAAAAACCATAACCAGCCCACATGATGACCATATTTGGATCACCCTGCAATGCATCTTCTATTTCTTCACTTTCACTTGTCGCTTTCCAGGTCTTGTACTGATCTGGGTGTGCTTTTTCGAACTTTTCATTACGTGGTTCTAATTTTTCTGATACTTGATCAGCAGCAAATACAGTACTACTGCTAGCACCAAGTAATAACGTCGCGAGTAAAACTGCAACGCCTGAGGCTGGTTTTAGCGTTTTATATACACTAGCCATGTTATCTCCAATTATTAATTATTTAGATTGACCAAGCGTTGTGAGAGTGGCAATAAATAAGAATTGGAAATGTATTTATACATTTTAATTTAACCTTTCATATCTGAATGGTTATTTTAAAACGTATAATTACGTTATTTAAAATATCTCAAATCTACCTACATATAAATAAAAACCGCTGTTTACTCTCTTGTTTATTGTTTTCGATCAAGATAATTAAAATAACAAATAACGTGTTTTTATTATCTTAAAATAAGTATAAAAAAAGACGGTCAAAGAGTGAGCTATACAGTAAATGACACACCTTGACATTTATTTACATTTAAATAACATGCGTTAATCTTTTTAAAACATAACCTTATGCGTTTGTTGACGTGTATCTCAAATATCAAATTAACTCATCATGGGTACTCATTTTGGGGTGTTCTATTTTAGTGTTTTAAAATATAGTGATCTCGTTAAGCGTTGTGGCTGGCATTATAAATAAGAATTATTCTTAATTAGAATTAGTATTACTCAGGAAAACAAATAATAAAGAAGTTAAATTAATTTTAATTTAACTTTAATCTAAAAATCTGTTTGCTCTGAATAATTAAACTAACGAAAATTAAAATGTGTTTTTAATTAATACACATTTTTATAATTCTCTAGAAGGATGCAAAATGGGTAATGTAAAATTAGCCATACGTACAACGATTAGCTTTCTGCTCTTCATCTGTATCTATGGTTTTAATTTCAGTGTTACTGCAGAGTCGTCAGGTAGCCAAAATATTGGTGCGAATACTGATGGCCGACATGAAGTAACGTTTATTCGTGACAGTGATAATGCTTGTACGCAATGCCATAAAGACTCGAAAGAAACACGACAAGGTACGCACGGTGAAAAAGTCGTCGCTGAACTTGGCAGAGACCTTAAATGTGTTGAATGCCATAACTCGATTGGTCCAGATCATCGCGAAAACCCCTCTCAAGTTACCAAGTTCTCTGCAGCTCAATCTCAAATCGGCACGCATAAAACCCTGCTTGATTTTGACGCGATCTTAAAAGCAACGGGCAATTGTACTGAATGTCATACATCAGAACGACTACAAGAGAAAACGTGGGTACATGATGTTCATGCAAAAAAAGCGACGTGTTCATCTTGCCATGTGATCCATGCCGATGGTGAAAAAGAAGGCATGCAAGCGCTAGAACGTAAGGCTCAGATTGCTCAATGTGTCGATTGTCATAAAGACTTTAACTTGAATAAAGAAGGTAAGGGAGACTGACATGGCCTGTTCTAGACGAAATTTATTACTCGGTGCTGGCGCGGTAATTTTTACTACCGGTGTTTCTAAAGTTGCCTTTGGTCAAAAGTCATTAGTAGCAACACAAGATGACGGTGATAAACGCTACGGTATGGTTTTTGACGAAACAGCGTGTATTGGTTGTACTGCATGTACAGATGCATGCCGTGAAACCAATAACGTACCAGAAGGTGTTTCTCGCTTAAAAATAGAACGTAGCGCACCGATGGGCGAATACCCTGACGTTGATTACACATTTACACGCGTTTCTTGTCAGCATTGTGATAACGCCCCTTGTGTTACGGTTTGTCCGACGGGTGCATCGTATGTTGATCTTAAAACCGGCATTGTTGATGTGCATGGTGACAAGTGTGTCGGTTGTGGCTACTGCCTCGCAGCTTGTCCGTATAAAGTGCGCTTCTTCCACCCAGAAACAAAATCTGCAGATAAGTGTAACTTCTGTCGTGATACCAATTTGAAAGCCGGTAAATTACCTGCTTGTGTCGAATCATGTCCGACGAAAGCGCTGACCTTTGGTGATCTTAACGACCCGACGAGTGAGATAAACAAAGTGATTGCTAGCAATGCTGTTTATCGCTCGAAAGTAGAGTTAGGGACCGAACCAAAACTGTATAAAGTGGCGGATACAAAAGGGGAGATAAAACGATGAATACATTTGTAAGTGCGTTTACGTTTGATTCATTGGTATGGGACTGGATCATTGCGATATACCTGTTTTTAACTGGGATGTCAGCGGGCATGGTACTCATTTCTATTCATTTGAAGCGTAAGGTGATTGAAGGTAAAGCGTCTGCTAACGGTATTATCAAAGCAACGGCAATTTTAGCGCCCTTGGGGATCATATCAGGCTTAACGATTTTGATTTTTCACTTAACCAAGCCTTTAGCATTTTGGAAGATCCTCGTTTACTTTAACCCAACCTCAGTGATGTCGATGGGTGTGATCTTGTTCCAGGTTTATATGATTATTTTATTTACTTGGATTGCAGTGATGTTTAAAGACGAGTTAGCGACATTGCTACAGAAGCTTTTTAAAGGTCGTTTGGCTTTTGTTAACCCGATTGTAGACAAAATCGCTAAATTTGAGAATGCGTTAGAGTTATTTTTAGCTCTGCTTGCTGTGATGCTCGCCGCTTATACAGGCTTTTTATTATCGGCGTTGAAAACATACCCAATGTTAAATAACCCTGTGTTACCTGTGTTGTTTATCTTCTCGAGTGTGTCTTCGGGTGCTGCTGCCTGCTTGATGGTGGGTATTATTGGCTTTAAGGAGTCATTCCACAGTAAAAGTGTGCGATGGATCCACAGTATCGAGCGTCCTGTTGTGGTATTCGAACTGTTTGTACTGCTGACATTTTTTACTGGCCTTATCTTTGGTGGCGGTCAGAACGAAGTGGCTGCGATGGCGGCTATTGGCGGTGGGTTCTGGGCAACCTGGTTCTGGTACGGTGTTGTTGGCGCGGGTATGTTAGTGCCACTGGCGCTTAACTTTTTTGTACCAACTCAAGCTCAACATAATAAAGCCTTTGTATTAGTGGTTACTTCTTTGAGCCTTGTTGGGGTGTTAATGCTGCGAACATTTATCTTGTACGCAGGCCAGATGACCGTCGTTTAACTGTTATTTAGCGAGTACTAAACAATAACGAGGCTATCACTTAAGGATTATCTTATTGTATTATTAACGGTTGTCTTAAATCAAAGTTAATATCTTGAGCCTAAGTTAATGTACCTAAGTTAAGGCATCTAAGTACAAGCTAATGACTTATATAAGTTAAGAGAGCTCATTAGAGCTCTCTTTGTTTTTCTATACATAATGGATCCGTCTATGATCCCAGAAATTGCATTATTTTCACTTATTCTAGGTACTCTGAGCGCGATGCTCGGTGCCGCTATTCCGTTGTTTGGTATTGTGACGAAACAATCACAGCTAAGCCGTTATTCATGGCTATTTAGTTATACTGCATTTATCGCGGTGACCACGTCTATTTGTCTACTTGCTTATAGTTTCACTGCTGACGATTTTTCCGTTAATTATATTGCCCAACATTCAAACTCTCAGTTACCGGTATTCTTTAAGATCGCCGCAGTGTGGGGCGGGCATGAAGGTTCACTGCTATTTTGGGTATTCTCGCTGTCATTATGGTCGGCTGCGATAGCGTTTGTGAATCGTAATCATAACCAAGCTTTTATCAGCCGAGTCTTAATTGTATTAAGTCTCTTAACCGCGGCGTTTGGTTTGTTTACACTGTTAGGTTCGAATCCTTTTTCTCGTCTATTTCCAGTGCCTATGGAGGGCCGGGACTTGCACCCTATGTTACAAGATGTGGGGCTGATTTTTCATCCGCCATTACTGTATTTAGGCTATGTTGGATTTTCAGGCGCGTTTGCCTTTGCAGTCGCTGCGCTAACTATGCCTGACATTAATATCCCGTGGCCGCAGTGGAGCCGATCTTGGACGCTTGCTGCATGGATCATGTTAACGGGTGGTGTCGCATTGGGTTCCTGGTGGGCCTATTATGAACTCGGTTGGGGTGGCTGGTGGTTTTGGGATCCGGTTGAAAATGCGTCATTGCTGCCTTGGTTAACGGGGACGGCATTATTACATTCACTGATCGCCAGTGAGAAACGTCAGGCGCTGATTAACTGGAGTTTATTACTGTCTATTTTCACCTTTAGTTTAAGCTTATTAGGCACATTTGTTGTTCGATCTGGGATCTTAACGTCAGTGCATGCATTTGCTGTCGACCCGACACGAGGGCTTGTGCTGTTAGTGATCTTAGCCATTTGTGTGGTCGTGCCATTAACCTTATTCATGTTACAAAGTGGCAAAATTAAACCATTACGATTACGTAGTATTGCCAGTCGAGAAGTTTTGTTTTTGATACTCAATTGTGTACTCGTCGTTACCACGCTATCTGTGCTACTTGGTACTTTTTATCCAATGATATTCCAAGTCTTTAATTTGGCGAGTATTTCGGTGGGGGCGCCTTTCTTTAATGCGGTATTCGTTCCCTTGGCATTATTATGTTTTGTATTGATGGTTGTCGCGCCTTTCATACATTGGCAGAAAACTAACTTTACTGGCATCAGTACGAAGGTGATATTAGTTTGGGTTTCTTCTGTTGTGATCGGTTCTGTCACCAGTTACTTGTTTAATGAAACCTTGTCCTTGTATGTCTTATTGGTGTTGATATTGTGTGCAGGTATTGTCATGTCAACGTTGTTTGCTGGTGTGAGTATGCGTCATTTAGGCATGGCTATTGCGCATATCGGCGTTGCGGTGACAGCCGTTGGTATACTCATTGTCAGTTACAATTCAACAGAAGTCAGTGCGAAAATGAGCCCCGGCAGCTCGGTTGAATTAGGTGATTTAACCATTAATTATATTGACACAGAATGGTTAGTTGCTACTAACTATACCGCAGAGCAGGCGCTACTAGAGGTTATTGATAATGAAGGTCATATTGTGCAATTAAAACCACAAAGACGCCATTACCCAGTACGTGTCATGAATATGAGTGAACCCGCTATCCATTCAACTTGGTTACGAGATGTTTATATCACCATGGGGGAAAAAATTGACCGTGATTCTTATGCTATTCGGATTCAAAACAGAGCGTTTATTAACTGGTTATGGGCGGGTAGTATCATGATGATGCTTGGCGGCATGTTAGCGATAGGGCAGCGTTATGCAAAATAAGAAATTGAGTCTTAAACCTGAATCTAAAGTTAAGTCTAAATTCAAGCTGATGCTACCGAGTCTATTGGGGCTAGTATTCGTTGTATCGATGATGTTTGCGTTAACCGCTCAAGAAGGTCAAATTACACCGTCAGTTTTGGTGGGAAAGCCAATCCCAAGCTTTACTGCAAGTGATTTAGATTCTGTTTTGATAGATAACAGCGTGTTCCAAACCGATAATGACTTATCACCAACTGACAAGCGCTTCACGCTGTTAAATGTATGGGCTTCTTGGTGCGGTGTGTGTCAAAGCGAACATGATTTTTTGATGAAACTGGCAGTGAAAGACAATGTACGCATTGTCGGATTAAATTATCGTGATGATGTGTATGCTGCGCGTAAGGTAATCAGTGCGCTGGGTAATCCTTATGTTGCGAATATCTTTGATCCAGATGGTAAACTTGCGTTGGATATGGGGGTTATTGCTACGCCAGAAACGTACCTGTTAGATAGCCAAGGCATTGTGCTGTTTCGTTATTCTGGCGCATTGGATGAAAAGGTGTGGCAACATTACTTCAAGCCATTTATACAACTGCTGTTAAATAACCAAACATCATAAGGAGGTTGTAAATGAAGTTGTTATCCTTGTATTTCTGTTTTATTACCTTGTTTTTTGCGTTGCCTTTATCTGCTGAATCAACACCGTTGGTTGATGTATTTGAGTTTAACTCTATTGATACACAAAAGCGGGCGATTAACCTGGCGCGTCAATTACGCTGCCCTCAGTGTCAGAATCAAAACCTAATGGAGTCTAATTCACCCATTGCCAAGGATTTACGTTTAACTGTTTATTTGATGGTGGATAAAGGTGATACGGATGCACAAGTAATTGATTATATGACGAATCGTTTCGGCGACATGGTGTTGTATAAACCAAAATTTGAACCGAGAACCTATGTACTTTGGCTTGGGCCTGTGTTCTTTATTAGCCTGTTTGGCTGGTTAGGTTATCGCAAAGTAAAAGCGTCCATTGTGGATTGATGTGATTTGTCGATAGATTAAACTAACAACCAAATTAATACTACTTGGTTGTTAGTTATGTTAACGACTAAAACTAGTTAGATACTGATTTACTTGCGGTTCTTTCTAGCACTATGATAAGCGCGATCGCAGCAAGCATCGCAACAATCGCATAAGCTAATAATGCCGGTTGTCCTGTCACTTGTTCAAAGCTGAAGGGTGAAAGGTTACGTTCTAATAGCGGCACTTCAAGACCACTTGAGTTTGTACGCCACGTTAGTGTTTCTTTCCATGGCCATACTTTACCCAGTGTCCCGATCATGAGTCCGGTTAAAAATGTCAGCGCGATATCGCGATAGTGTTTCAGTACCCAAGTCAGTACGTGCGAAAATGTCAGAATACCAATGGCACAACCAGAGGCGAAAGTCGCTAAGGTCACGATGTCGAAAGATTTAGCAGCAGCAAGAATCGGTGTATACATACCTAACATAAGCAGGATGAAGCTACCTGAAATCCCCGGTAAGATCATCGCACAAATTGCAATGGAACCAGCCAGCAAGATATTCAGCGAAGTTGGTTCAAGGTTGAGAGGCTGTAGCACGGTAATACTATAAGCAAAGCCAATACCAGCAAGTACAGCGACAAAGCGGCTGACTTTCCAGAATTCCACTTGTTTGAACATGTGGTTTACAGAGATGATGATTAAACCGAAGAAGAAAGACCACAGTGGAATAGGGTGGGTATTGAGCATCCAGGTGATAACACGCGCTAGCGTAAAGATACTCGTTAGGATACCCGCCAGTAACACAATCAAGAATGTACCATTAACGTAATCATATGCGGCTTTCAGACCATCCTTGCGGATCATACCGATCAGACGGGGTGTAATGCGACTAATGCTACCAAGCAGTGTATCGTAAATGCCGGTAATGAAAGCGATAGTACCGCCTGACACACCAGGTACAACATCTGCAGCACCCATCGCCATGCCTTTTAGAAAGGTAGAAACTTTACTCATGATTTTCCATCTACTTTATTGATTAAAGGATAAATTTGACAGCATTATAAACTGTTTGAGTGAAAAAAATGTCATAACAGTAAATACTTTTTGAATTTACTGTAAATAATGCTCAGTTCAGGATCTCTAAAAATAGAATGATCTTTCTAATGCGTTAATCATTTTGAATGCCAACTTTAACCATTAATTTAGTGTTTAGCATCAAGAGTCACAGTTATTAGCGTTATTTATTCTCAACTGTGACTACAACTAAATATTTAATAATATTGTATATTAAATGTCATATTCTTCACTTAACCTCAGATCCGTTAAAACAACAATCAAAGGATTTGATGTGAATATACTAAAAAATGTAATGACAACAACTTGCCTCACTTGCGCATTGAGCGCTTCTGCACTTGCCGATAGTGATATTTATCTGACTAATAATTCCAATCAAACAATGTCGATTGATGTCAACCATACTGGTTCTGATTTGCTTCAAGAAGGTGCTGAGTGGCAACAACACGTACAGACACTAAAACCGTGGGAAACCAAAATGGTGTTAAGTTTTAACCGTTGGGAAGGGATAAAATCAGGTGATAACTATCAATTTGAAACACTTGTTACTAATGAAAATGGTGAGTCGCTGTCTTTGTTACAACAAGTGAAAGGTTATTGGTATAAATCGTCACTCGAACACGGAGCTAGTGCCAATGATATCGCGTTGAACTGGGCAGATGATCGCGATACTTATCGTTACCAATCTCAATATAATAGCAATAGTACAAGCACTGAAATTGCGTTTAAAGCTAGTGCCACGGGGCGTTATGACGATATACATTATACTATCACGCCACAAAAAATTGATGAGCAACCTGAACATGACGGCAACGCGCTAAAAGTGATGTCATATAACGTATGGGCTCTGCCTGTTATCGCGTCACACATAGGCGAGCGTTTTCAAGAAATACCAAAACACTTGAAAGGTTATGATGTACTTATGTTGCAGGAAGTGTTTGCTTCTGGTCGAGATGCCTTTTTACGGGATCTTGCCAAAGAATACCCATATCAAACCAAGATGTTAGATCACCCTGGAATTAATGTTTACGATGGTGGTGTCACTATTGTAAGCCGTTATCCAATTGTGAATGAAGGGCAATATGTTTATCCTGACTGCTCTGGTACCGATTGCTTTGCTGATAAAGGCGTTAACTATGCTGAAGTGATTAAAAATGGTAAGGCCTATCACGTATTTGCTACGCACACCGCGTCGTTTGACACTGATACTGCACGTGATTACCGTCAGCGCCAATTCCGTCAGATCCGTGAATTTGCTCATACTCAAAATATTCCTGTCACAGATACCGTTGTTTATGGTGGTGATTTCAATGTGAATAAACGTAAATTCCCAACGGATTATCAACAGATGTTTGTTAATCTGAGTGCTGATGAGCCGGAATATGCGGGATATACAGAGTCAACATTTGACCCTCGCATCAATGCCTTTGCTGGCAGTGCTTTATCGGGTGGCGAGAATATTGAATACCTTGATTATATCGTGGCAAGTAATGAATTTGCGCAACGCAGTGAAAACATAAACACAGTGAAGGTACCTCGTACTACGGTAGCTAGTTTATGGAAAGATTGGAATTTGTCTGATCATTTCCCAGTTAAAGCGGAGATCCGTTAATGCGGGGTCGGTTATTTTTGGTAAGCGCTGCCTTTATTGGCAGTGTTTATTTTTTCATTTCGAGTGAAAATGAACTTAATGCGGAGAGAGAGACTGCTGTGTTCACTTCAGCGAGCCCTCAATCTGAATCAATGGCCACGAATGAATCAATACCAGCGGCAGGAACAATACCAACTAAGGTTCAGAGCGAAGCCGCCATGAATAATACGATACCTGAGCAAGATACTTTATTGCAAGAGGCGAGAGGGGAAACGCTCATGACCGCGTTAACTTCGTTTTGGACACAGTGCGGTCAACAAAATAACTGTGATGAAATGCTTGCTGAAAAACAGTTAATACTGACTGCTCGTCGCTATCAATTGCTACGTAATTTCCCCGTGAATCAACAAAAAGAACAACGTTTGATGGGGGAGTCATTAATCAGCCAAGATGCCACGTTGGCAGAAAAAGTTGCCAACGTTAAAGCGATACGGGAGCTGGTATGGGGTATTGATGCCAGTTTATTGTTTGAAGAACAAGCGGCTTATTATAATTACAGGTTATCGTTAGTTGAATCGAACAATCTGCTCAGTCAGACTCAAGACGCCGATGAATTCATACAAGAATATAATGAAATGCTAGAAGAGTTAGGCGACGATTTGCTATCGTTTGGTCTCGAATCTGAAGGGGCTAAGTATGAAGAGGCTGTAAAATTAATTCCGACATCAATGCCTGCTCACGAAGCTGCGCGTATTAAGACTGAACTTGCTACGCAGTATTTAACGGCTGAGAGTCAGCAAGATATAGCGAGTAGAGCCAATCAAGTTGAACAGCAGCAACAGGAAGTGATGAGTTATCAGCAGGGCTTGAATGAATTAGAGCTTACACTTGCCAATGAACGTGCGACGACAAAGAAAACACTGACTAATGAAGAGTGGCAAGGTTATACAGCAGAACGGTTATATCAGTATCGGTTAGCTTTCTTTCGTTCTTAAGTAGGATGTTGGCGTAAATTTTGATTACGTTGCAATAAGCAATATGAGCCAATAATGATTTCAACCATTATTGGCTCCACCGCGGTAAGCAACTGAATTACCGGTCGTCGCCAATCTCTTTTTCATCTAATTCACTAAAATCGATACCACGTTTAATTGCAAATGCACGCATTGCACGCAGGTTTGTTGCCGTTTCTGATAAATGCGAAGCAACCGAACGTAGTAGGCTTGCCGCCACCATCGCATCGTTCTCGATCACGGCGATTAACTCACTCGCTCCGATGCGTAAAAATACGCAGTCTTCTATGGCTATTAAATCTAACAGGCGTGGCGCGTCATGAATGACCGCTAAATCACCGATTAATCGCCCGGGTAAAATTTCAGTTACTAGGCGCTGTTCGACTGCTGTTGCTGGCCAGTATAGACCCGCAGAGCCCTTAACACAGAGGTAAGCAGCATCTGCTTCTTCTTCGGCACTAAAAATGGCTTGTCCTGGTTTTGCTTTGTACCATTGTGCACTAAATGCCAGTAGGCGCTGTTGTTTTAGATCCAACTGACCAAACAAATCAGTCTGTCCAATCACGCGTAATTTACGTTTCAAATCCTGACGTGCATCATCATCTTCCGGTTGATCTTGACGGGCGATACCATCAATACGGCCATCGACAATTTCGACGAATAAATCGTAGCTTTCTGGGCTAAGGAAGTGATTTTCGATAAAGATTTGAGTACTATCTGGCATTAATTCACTAATACGTCGTCGCGTTAACGCGCGTGCGTCACCTTCGTGGCTAGCGAGTGCATTTCTTAGGATCAGAATATCAGGTTTTTTGATGCCAGCTCGGCTAAATGCTAAACGCTCTCTGAAGATAGCGGGTAGGTTTTCCCCGCCTTGCGTTGTCGCAACATCATATAAAGATTGCGCGACTAACCTTCTTAATCCGTGTTCTTTTAGGACATCAACAATAATATCTTCAATTAACTTTTCTCGTGCACCAGCCAAACTGGAAATACGACCGAAAATGGCATTACCAAGCACTGACATAACAGGAAAATATTGCTGTGGGTCGATGGGTTTAAATAGGCCGTCTAATTTCGCCACCATTTCGGCGGCACTCTTCATGCGAATTTGTAAGATCCGTTGTTTGAACAAATCGGTGAACAATGGACCTATCTGTTCGGCAGAAAACGCAAAAGGTACGGTCAACATGAGTGCGAAATCTTCAGCAGATAAGCCACTTTGACCTACTAAACGGCGTTTTGCTACGATGACTCGAAGTTGATGGTAAAGATCTTCGTCCATATTTAAACGGCGAAATAGTGGGTGGTCAGTACCATCAGTGCCAAACGTTTCTGTGAGACCTTCGATGAGGTTGGCGGACATGTGCGCTAAATAGTCCGCAATGCCTTCATCTTGTAGCATTTGCACAAAGTTATCTTCTTGTGACAAGCTTAGTTGCGTAAGCATTTTAGTAGGCACTGCATAGAGTAAATTGCTGCCCAGCGGCGAGACTGGATTGAACTTTTCAGGATCAAAGGTATGCACAATGTCATCAAGTCCCGCTTTGGCCAATCGTTTGGCTATTTCAGGTCGTAACTGCACAATGGCTTCTACTAGTTCGCTTTGCGTATCAGGATCAAGTCGTGAGCGTAACCCTCGGCGCACAATGAGATCGTCGGTACCCATGGCTTCAACTAACTGGAACCACCAGTCTTTGATCTCATCGTATGACTGGAACCCCGCTGTTTCTGGGACAACCCAATTTGGTTTAAATGGATCGACACTGTTACCTGCTCGGGCTGATTCGATTTGCCAATCCGTGACATCTACGGAAATATCGGTACCCAGAATTGGCTGATAGTTAAATGGCATCAGCAGGTTTTCACCAAGCGTGCCTTTAAAAATATACGGTTTGGAATTGGCATAACCGATACGATTGGCAACCACTGTCTGATGTAAACCGTTCATCTCATTTCCGGCTATCGTCAGTGACCCGCGATATGGAATAACCTCACGTGTTAACAAATCTGCAAAAGCGAGGGCGCTAGACTCATTATTGGTCTTAATCGCAACACGAGCACCTTTGGGAATTGTCAGGTTGATGTCTTCTAAAATTGCATGTCCATCTTCATCACGTACGGTAATGTTTTTCAGTTCAATGTCACCGTTAAGGCTGGTCTCGGTATCTGGTTCGCCATCAAATAAAGTATCGTCAACTAATGTCTTCGATGAGAAGCGTTCGGTGACGACTTCCCAGCGTAGCGCCATATCTTGGGTTTGATTGTAATAAGTCAGCAATTCTTTCCAAGGTGATGATAGATCTTTGTATGCTGCTAACGCGGCAACGAGCGCGCCGACAGTGATCTCGCCTTGAATCGCTAAATAGCCACCAACTGAATAGAAAAAGAAGGGGGTTAATTGGTTAATGAAGTTGTTCAGGAACTTCATGAAGAATTTCTTTTGGTAAATTTCGAAGCGGATACCGAACAGTTTACCTAAACGATTGGAAAATAATGACAGTCGATGACGTACTCCACCGTTAGTTCGAATATCACTGACGCCTGCTGCCGTTTCGCCGATATCTGCGGCTAGCTTACGAATTTCTTGAATTCTAGCTTTATTCAATAAGTTAATCTGACGCTGTAACTTGGGAATTATCCATGCTTGTAATGGGATAAGGGTGATAGATGCGAGACCAAACCAGAAGCTTTGGGCAAATAAGAAGGCAAGAATGGTTAACATTTGCCCTGCTTGAAGAATCGGGCGTGACAGCATATCGCCCATTAATGATCCCATCGGTTCCGCTTCAGAGGTCACCATAGATACGAGTTCACCCTGACTTGTAGTGCGGAAATATGAACGAGGGAATCTTAAAATTCGGGTAACCATTTGAAAACGAAATCGTCGTAATAAACGTTCAGCTAAGACACCTTTCATGGTGTTTAACTTCATCTTCAATAAGCCATTGGCTAATACAGCAACTAAGAAACCAACACAAAGCACCATCAAAAATTCTGTCTGATTAAGCAGTACACCGAGTACCGTGACATCTTCGCCGGTGCCGCCAATGGCATCATTTATTATGCGTTTAGGTAGCTCCAGCGATACATAGAGGATCGGAAACGTGAGAAGGGTGATAGCCGATAGAATCAACTGATTCCGTTTTGAATATTTCCAGATAAACTGAAAAAGACTCTTTTCCATTTTCGAGATCCTTTGTGGGTTGAATAATATCAATACCACGCTGTCTTGGTGCATCACCAATATGTGTATTATGTTAAGCGATCTACGTCGTGCATTATGTTCGAGATCTACTGCGTTAAGTTTATGTAACTTAAAGCAGCCTTGCCACTAAAACTGCCTGTAGAGATTATTCTTAGCTGCTAAAGTTCATTAAACTGGTCTAGCCATTCGGTGAACGAGTTTGATACTTGCGTAACCGTACAGGCTGCATAATTAAAAAACCATACAGTCGCATCCGCTTGCTGAGTCGTGCAATCGCTGAGCTTGAAACAAAACATATTGCCCTTACAGTCAGACGCAAACAAAATGTGTCCCTTGGGCATACCGCTCATTTCATACAACTGCGATAGTGACGCGACATCGTCTAGGCTTAAGAAATCTTGTACTTCAGAAATGTCGGAATTTAAATCACAAATTTTAGTTAATACATTTGGCGTGTGAACTAAGCCGTATGTTGAGATTAAATATTTATACGAGTCAGGTAACACGCCGTTTAATTTTGATTCAAGCTCTACAATATCATCACCATTGATTGGCACCATGGCATTTTTACTGCCCCAGTTTTTTACAAAAACATCAATGCTGTTCATTTTAAATACTCCAAGATAACTAACAGATTTTTCACCAATTACTTATATATAGTTATCGTCATTGACGATAAAATCGTTCTAACTTTATAATGAAAACAAGATACACAGGATAACCGTACGATTCAATTATTTATTGATTACATTAGGATGAAGTTTACTTATGGCTGAGTTATTCAAAGACATTTATTGCCCTGCATTTTATAACCAATTTTCAGATGTGTTAACGAAGGTACTACCTGAGTTTGATGCGGTTAAATTTAACCAACTTATCTTTAATGAGCATTTTGTTGGATATGAGCTTAAACAACGTATGCATCATACAGCGGACGTGCTACATCACTTTATGCCTACTGATTTTAGTGATGCTATTTCAGTACTTAAGTGCATTATTGCTGAATTGCGTGCTCAAGGTATTAAAGAGCAGAGTATTGAATTTATGTTTTTGCCTGCTTATATCGAAATGTATGGGCTTGAAGATTATGACTGTGCGGTGGATGGCTTTGAATGTGTGACACAATATACCAGTTGTGAATTTGCAGTTAGACCATTCATCATACGTTATCCCGCTAAAATGTTGGTGCAGCTACAAGCATGGACGCAACACGAAAGCCGCCATGTCCGCCGCTTAGCTAGTGAAGGCTCTCGGCCTCGACTCCCGTGGGCAATGGCGTTACCTGAGTTTAAACATGATCCCAGGCCTTTGTTACCTATTTTAACAGCATTGAAATGCGATGACTGTGAAGTTGTGAGGCGCAGTGTAGCGAATAACCTCAATGACATTGCTAAAGATAACTGCGATGTAGTAGTGCAGATTGCAACGCAATGGTTAGGTGATAACGAACACACAGACAAATTAGTCAAACATGCGTGCCGTACATTACTCAAGCAAGCTCAGCCAGATATCATGGCACTGTTTGGCTTTAAACAAGACTTAATAACGTTAACCGACATGGCGGTCACGACACCGGTTGTAAAAGTAGGGGACAAGCTGACGTTTAATTTCACGATTGATAATACGAGTAGTTGCCCACAAAAATTACGTTTGGAATATGGTCTTTATTATCTTAAAAAGAATGGAACCTTGGCGCGAAAAGTATTTAAAATTACTGAACGCGTTATTGCTGGGAATACACAAGAACAGATAACACGCCACCAAAGCTTTAAAATAATTAGTACCCGTGTGTTTCATTTAGGTACACACAAATTGAGTATTATTATTAATGGTCAGGAGAGTCGTGTTAATGCAGAACATGATGGGTTGTATCGTTTTGAACTCGTTGGTTAACTTGTCATCGTCATAGAAACGGAATCTGTTAATTCGTTAGAATATACTCGTAAAGGTCAAATAGACCTATTACTATGCATTTCAACCTAATTTAAAGAAGTATCATGTATGTCTCTTCCTCCTTGTCCAAAATGTAAATCTGAATTTGTTTACCAAGATCAAAACCAGCTCATTTGCCCTGAATGTGCAAATGAGTGGAACCCATCTGAATTACTTGAAGATATATTTATCGTAAAAGATGCTAACGGTACGCAATTGCAAGAAGGTGATAAGTTAACGTTAGCTAAAGATCTTAAAGTGAAAGGCAGCTCGCTAATACTTAAAGTCGGCACAAAAGCGGTGATTAAACGCATTATTGAAGGCAAGGATCATCAACTTGACTGTAAAGTGGATGGTGTAGGCGAGATGATGGTAACAGCTAAGTTTGTTAAGAAAGCTTAGCTATTGACTTAATTAAATAAAATACTCAAATTATTGGTGCTTGTGGTTTCAAGAGCGCCCCGAACATGGCCGTATTGAAATGTGGCACCTGACGTGAGGAGGGGCGAGTTGTAACTACCGGGATTAAGTTACTAAGCCAAACTTGCCCCATTTCGCGTTAGAACTTTTACTCACTCATATTTTATTTATTACGTCTTGCCATACATTTTCTTATGCAAGAATAGTGAGGTGTTCCTCATGTCTTATAATTAGCAATAGTGAATCTAAATTGCTGGCCACTATTGTTTAGCCTCTACACTTCAACCCGAGTGCTTCTGTCTGTCAATATGACCTGAAATATAATTATTAGGTGAATAATGAAAAATATTATTGGTGTGACTCTTATTTTATTTGCCTCTATGGTGCAATCGGCAGACTTTCAGAAAGGCATGGATGCATTCTATGGCGGTGATGTCAAAACAGCCTATAAAGAGTTACACCCACTCGCAGAGCTGGGCCATGCTAACGCTCAATTCAACCTAGGAGTGATGTATGACCATGGTGAAGGCGTGCGCCAAGATTATAAACAAGCAGCGCATTGGTATCGGAAAGCCGCAGAGCAGGGTCATGCTAACGCTCAAAATAACCTAGGTCTGATGTATATCAATGGTGAAGGCGCGCGCCAAGATTATAACCAAGCAATGCATTGGTTCCGCAAAGCAGCAGAGCTGGAGTATGCTGACGCTCAATTCCACCTCGGTCTGATGTATATCAATGGTGAAGGTGTGCGTCAAGATTATGAGCAAGCAGTGCATTGGTACCGCAAAGCCGCAGAACAGGGTCATGTTGCCGCTCAATTCTACCTAGGTCTGATGTATATCAATGGTGAAGGTGTGAGCCAAGATGATAAGCAAGCAGTGTATTGGTACCGCAAAGCCGCTGAGCAGGGCCATGTTACCGCTCAATTCTACCTAGGTGTGATGTATAACAATGGCCTAGGCGTGCGCCAAGATCATAAACAAGCAGTGCATTGGTACCGCAAAGCCGCTGAGCAGGGCGGTGCAGATGCTCAAAATAACCTAGGTGTGATGTATAACAATGGCCTAGGCGTGCGCCAAGATCATAAACAAGCAGTGCATTGGTACCGGAAAGCCGCTGAGCAGGGCGGTGCAGATGCTCAAAATAACCTCGGTGTGAAGTATGACAATGGTGAAGGCGTGCGCCAAAATTATAAACAAGCAGCGCATTGGTACCGGAAAGCCGCAGAGCAGGGGCATGCTAATGCTCAAAACAGCCTAGGTTTGATGTATCGATTGGGTGAAGGTGTGAGTCAAGATTATAAACAAGCAGTGCATTGGTTCCGTAAATCTGCAGAGCTGGGCTATGCTGATGCCCAAAATAGTCTAGGTGTGATGTATAGATTGGGTGAAGGCGTGCGTAAAGATGATAAACAAGCAGTATATTGGTACATCAAAGCTGCTGAGCTGGGCGATGATGATGCCCAAAATAACCTAGGAGTTATGTACATATTGGGTAAAGGTGTGCGGCAAGACTATAAGCAAGCAGAACTCTGGTTCCGTAAAGCTTCAGAGCAGGGAGATGCTGCAGCTCAAAATAACCTAGGTGTTATGTATGACAAAGGAAAAAGCATTCCCGAAGACGATAAGCAAGCTGTGTATTGGTTTAACAAATCCGCAAAACAGGATCATGCAGACGCTCAATTTAACCTAGGTAATATGTATCTCAATGGTAAAGGCGTGCGTCAAGATGATAATCAAGCAGTTTATTGGTACCGTAAAGCCGCTGAACAGGGCCATGCTATGGCTCAAAATAGTCTAGGCGTGATGTATAGATTGGGTCAAGGTGTGCCTCAAGACGATAAGCAAGCAGTATATTGGTTCCGTAATGCGGCAGAACAAGGCTATGCTGATGCTCAATTTAACCTAGGTGAGAGGTATAAATTTGGTAAAGGTGTCCTCCAAGATGATAAGCAAGAAGCGCATTGGAATCGTAAAGCCGCTGAACAGGACCATGCTAACGCTCAATTTAACCTAGGAGTGATGTATAACAATGGCCTAGGTGTGCGTCAAGATCATAAACAAGCAGTGCATTGGTACAGCAAAGCCGCTGAGCAAGGTTATGCAGATGCTCAATTTCATCTAGGTCTGATGTATTTTTATGGTGAAGGCGTCCGCCAAGATTATAAACAAGCTGTGCACTGGTACCATAAAGCCGCTGATCAAGGTTATGCAGATGCCCAAAATAACCTAGGAGTGATGTATAGATTGGGTAAAGGCGTGCGTAAAAACGACAAGCAAGCAACTGATTGGTACCGCAAAGCTGCTAAACAAGATCATGCTAACGCCCAGAATAATCTAGGTGTGATGTATAGACTAGGTAAAGGTGTGAGACAAGATTATAAACAAGCACTTCAATTATTTCGCAAGTCCGTTGAGCAGGGTCATGCTGAAGCCCAAAATAACCTAGGTGTGATGTATATATTGGGAGAAGGCGTGCGGCAAGATTATAAACTTGCATATATGTGGTTTAATTTGGCAAAACATAATGGTTACGATACTAAAGAGGTATTTGATTTCATAACACGGAAAATGACATCAAGAAGCATAAGTGAAGCGCAAAGCATGTCGAGAGAATGTTTAGAATCAAATTATAAAAGCTGCGGTTAAGAGCTACAATCCACTGAATTAAACCTCCTAATTAGAGGCTTTTTGATCTCGTGATAAATCGTCAATGTAGTTTATTAAACATGAAGATGATAATGCGCAGAGTCAAAACCCCACTCGATTAAAATGATCTATTAACAGCTTACTTCTTACAGGTTAGCCTCTTAAATATGCCGAATATAGCAATGATTTTTGTAATGTGAACCGTGCCCCTTAGGGCTTAAACTAACGAGGTTTTGTCCAGCGTGACGCTCTAAGCCAAAATTGCCCCTTATTCTTGTTAGAGCGGTTACTCATATACAATATATTCATATCAGTTTGCTATACTTTTCCTCATGTGAGGAATGGGAGTAGTTGCCATATCACATAATTTACAGGAATGAGTCGAAAACGGTGGCCAGTATTACTTAGCCCCAGATTCCTTGAGCAATTGGAGAATAGCGTTATGTCTCGATTTTTTCGCAAATTTCAAAGCTGTTCCTCCACGATTATCTTCCGTATTTACATCTGCGCCATTGTTAATTAGTGTTTTAACGGTACTAAGGTGACCTTCTTCCGCTGCAAGCATCAAAGCAGTCGTGCCATAATTGTTTTTTTTATTCACATTTGCTCCCTCTTTAAGGAGAAGTTTTACAGTCTCGTTATACCCTCCAAAGGCTGCATGCTCAAGCGCTGGTTGCCCCTCAATTGATTTAGCATTTACGTCAGCGCCTTTAGCAAGTAAGGCTGTTACGACCTTTAGCTGCCCCTCTTGTGCCGCTAGGGTCAAAGCTGTCGTACCATTTCCCTTAGTTTTTGCGTTCACCTCAGCACCACTGCCCAGTAAAACGTCAACAATTTCTATTTGTCCTGCCCGTGCAGCTAACATAAGGGCAGTGATACCGTCATCATTTTCTGCATTCACATTAATATCTTTAGCCTGCGCCAGTGACTTCGCAATGTCGTAATGGCCGTTCAGCAATGTTGACATGAGTGCTGTTACACCATAATCACTTTTCTCATTTACATTTGCTCCATTAGAAAGTAGAAGATTAACTATTTCCAATTGCCCATCACTAGCCGCTGCCATCAGGGGAGTAAAATCACTATCACCTTTCCCATCAACAAAAGCACCATTATCAAGCAATACTTTTAAAGTGTCGCGATGACCTTTAACCAACGTAAACACCAAGACTGTCATGCCAAGCTTGTTTTGTGCATTTACATCCGCACCTTTTTCAATCAAAACCTTTGCTGTATCAGTATAACCAGCTAGTGCAGCATACATTAATGCCGTATAACCATTTTTCATTTGTGCATTTACATCTGCACCACTGGTAAGTAAAACTTTCACAATGTCAACACGTCCCTTTCCCGAAGCAACCATAAGGGATGTAAGGCCCTTGCTGTTTTTCGCATTTACGTCAGCGCCTTCAATAAGCAGGGTTTGCACGGTATCGATTTTGCCAGCCCCTGTCGCTAGCAACAACTCGCTTTGTGTTGTGGCACATCCAGTGGTAAGGACGAGTGTAACGATAACCAACAAGCATTGACTAAATTTGCATTTCATTTTGACAGTTTCCTTTTACCTGTTTATTTGTACTGTAATGATCAAGTAAATGTGTCCACGGCTTTGTATTCAGCCGCATATTCTTTCCAGATTGATTCGGATGAAGTCGTGATTCCCCTAACACAAAGTATAGTGCCTAAATATTTACACACACGATAAGTAAGGTTATGTTAGTGTGGGGGGATGCTTTAAAAATACAGGAGTAGTGAATGGGTGAAAATAACCATTTTTTAAACTGTTGGCCCAAAGTTTCTAATTCGCTTTGTCCCCCATTTTGCGTTAGCATTTTTTTAGCACCCAATACCTTGAAGTATCATTTGACCTAGATTTCCTCATGCACGCATTATGTGTAGAGCTTTTAGTTTTTCTAGGTAATATAAAAGGAGTTTAGATGGAAGCTGAACATGTAACACAGCGATATGACGATGATTGTGGCGTCGCCGCGTTTGCAACTATTGCTAGAAAAACTTATGAAGAAGCTGACGAAATAATGAAAGATGTACGCCAACATAAAACGAGGTTTATTCTTCACAGGAATATGAAGTTTAAACTGATTCAGATTGGCCTGCTTGATATAAATTCCTCTTACTCTAAAAAATTTTTAGCTGAGAAAGGAGATGCAATTATTTATGCTAGGCATACTGATGGATACTGGCACTACATCACCTTTATCGGGGGCGTTTTCTATGACCCAAATAAAGGTCAACCATCTAGTAAACTAGATAATAAACTCATACCAAGCGTTGTGTATAATGTGGATTATAATTAGCCATACTTTATGTTATGCGAACCGTGCTCTTTAAAGCATAAGCACTAAGCCATTCCTGTCCATTTCCAAGCTCTGTACCTGTTCCATTCTACAATCATCATGACTATTATCTGCAATAGGAAGTCATGATGATTGTAAAGAACTCAAATCACGTACATGGTGCTAAGAAGCCATTTAGACTAGAAGAAATTTGGGGCATTCGAACCAGACTCCAAATTAATGATAACCCAATGCAACTAGATCTCTTAAACTTGGCTATAGATAGCAAACTACGTTCATGTGATTTACTTAGAATGAAAGTTGGAGATGTTTCTTCCCAAGGTATCGTTCACCCACGAGTACAGCTTAATCAAAGTAAAACAGGTAATGACGTTCAATTTGAAATAACACCTAGAAGTCAACAAAGCATCAGTAGGTGGATCTTTTCGGCAAGCCTTGGAACTGAGAGCTACCTATTTCCCAGTCTTCGTAGAATAGGCAAACCGATTAGTTATTCTTACTATTCAAAGATTATCAAGTCGTGGGCGCTAAGCTTAGGGCTGGATGATAACTTATATGGCACGCATTCGATGAGACGAACCAAAGCTACGTTGATATATGCCCGCACTAAAAATATACGTGCAGTGCAGCTGCTTTTAGGCCATACAAAAGTAGATAATACCATTCGATACTTGGGCATTGAGATTGAAGATGCCCTGAAGTTATCTGAGGAAACGGATAGTTAAGTTTAGTTCTGGTCTTCAACCACTATAGTTGAAGGCCAAACATGCCCCTTTCTTTGTTAGTGCTTCTACTCATTCACATTTTGTACATGATAATTTTCCGTACTTTAGCTAATGCTGGATGAACTGGTAATTTTGCAAATAGACTAGATTGTGAGGTGCATTTCATAATTTTGATTTATTTGCGCCTGAGAAATTGAAATATTGCCAAATGGAAAATCTGGCCTCATATTGTGAAAAGAGACAAATGTTAAGGGTGACAAAATGAAAATAGGAAAGTTGGCGAATCTAGCTAACGTAAATATTGAGACAATTCGTTACTACGAGCGCATTGGTTTGATCGAACAACCCGTTACGCCTGAGCAGGGCTATCGTGAATATCCTGATAAAACACTCGAACGAGTCCAGTTTATTAAGCGTTCTCAAGAGCTTGGGTTTACATTAAATGAAGTCGCTAACTTACTTCTATTAGGGGAAGAAAACTGCTTTTCGGTGCAAGAAATTGCAGAGAAAAAACTTGCTAATGTGAGAGAAAAGCTAGCTGATTTAAAACGCCTTGAAAACGTATTAGCCAATTTAGTCACTCAATGCAGATGCAACAACACTGACTCTGCTTGTCCTATAGTAGAGAGTCTTTTACCGAAAAAAAACAGCTAATATATTTGACTCTGTACTTAGGTACGGGGTTTATACTTACTTTACTAACAAAAAAAGTGGAGTAAGTCATGGAAAATAAAGCAAGTAACCTTCCTTTAATGGGTGGTCTTGTTGCTGCAATTGGGGCAGGTCTCTGCTGCGCAGGCCCTCTTGTGCTACTGCTGCTCGGCATAGGTGGTTCTTGGATTGGGAATTTTACCCTCTTTGAACCCTATCGCCCCTTCTTCATTCTTGCTGTTGTTGGACTGTTTAGCTGGTCAGGCTGGAAACTCTACCGTCCACAAATTGAATGCCAACAAGGCACACCCTGTGCAGTCCCGCAAGTGCAAACTCGTCGAAAAATCACGTTCTGGTTAGCTTCCCTTATTGCCCTGATTTTAATCTCCAGTAATTACTGGGTTCTATGGATTACTTAAAAAGATAAGGATAAAAACATGCTTATTTTGAATAAAATATTATTACTGCTCGGAGTGTCTTTGATCACTTTTGGATCTATAGCTAAGCCTCAGATTGTGACTTTAGAGCTACCAACAATGAATTGCCCTGTTTGTCCAATTACCGTAACAAAGTCTCTTGAACAAGTCGATGGTGTGACTGATGTTGAGGTGTTGTACGAAAAAAATTGGCACAGGTTGATTTTGATGACGAAAGTACGAATATACGAATATACGAATATACGAATATACGAATATACGAATATACAAATATACAAACACTTATTGATGCGACAACGAATGCTGGCTACCCCTCAAACTTAAAAAAGTAGGTTTATATGAATAAAAAACGTCCACTATTAAAATGGGGAATTACAGGTACTGTGATTGCAGCACTGTGTTGTTTTACCCCTATTCTGGTCATCGTTCTAGGGGTTGTAGGGCTCTCTGGCATGCTTGGTTATTTAGATTATGTTTTACTGCCAGCACTCGCTTTTTTTATTGGGTTGACGTTTTACGCATTGTTTAAAAGTAAGAAAAAAAATAAGTCCGATTCTTGTCATCTAAGTTCAAAGGATGGGGGAAAATAAATGAATAAGTGCGATTCGAATAAGCAGCAGAATACATCACAAGACAATGTTCATGTTGCCATTATAGGTAGTGGCTCAGCGGCGTTTGCCTGTGCTATAAAAGCAGCAGAGGGTGGATCGAGAGTAACAATTATAGAGGCGGGAGATGTCATTGGCGGTTGTTGTGTCAATGTCGGCTGTGTGCCATCAAAAATATTAATCCGCGCAGCACAATTAGCTAAGCAGCAACGAGATAATCCGTTTGCAGGGCTGGAGAACCAGACTCCAATTATTAACCGTTCATTATTGGCTAAACAGCAAACATCGCGTGTTGACGAATTGAGAGCGGCTAAATACCAGCATATTTTAGATAGTAACCCATCATTGAGTTTAATTAAGGGGTATGCCTGCTTTAAAGATCCAAATACTTTAACTGTTACCTCTGAGAATGGACAGGAAATCGAGGTTGTCGCAAACCGCATTTTAATCGCAACAGGCTCAACACCAGCTATTCCACCTATTGCTGGTTTAGTTGATACGCCTTATTGGACTTCGACAGAGGCATTATTTTCAGAGGAAACACCTGAGCATATAGTTGTGATTGGATCATCAGTAGTCGCTCTGGAAATCGCTCAAGCCTATCGTCGCTTGGGTTCCGAAGTTACGGTACTATCAAGACATACCTTACTGTATAGAGAAGACCCCATTCTGGGGGAGCGCTTATGTCAGTCTTTTGAAAATGAGGGGATTCGAGTTCTGAACCAGACACAAGCTAGTCAGGTAAGCTTTGATGGTAAGTCTTTCACTCTTTCAAGTAGCAGTGGTCAAATTAATTGCGATAAATTACTGGTGAGTACGGGGCGTCATGCGAATACTGGCAGACTAAATCTTGATATGGTCGGTGTTAATACAGACTGCAATGGCTGCATAGAAGTTAATTCTCGAATGGAAACGTCTGCGCCTAATATTTATGCTGCTGGGGATTGCTGCAATATGCCTCAATACGTGTATGTTGCCGCTGCGGCAGGTAGTCGTGCGGGGATCAATATGACGGGAGGGAACGCAAAGCTTAATTTATCGTCAATGCCAGCTGTCATTTTTACTGACCCACAAGTCGCAACGGTTGGGTTAACCGAAGCGCAAGCAGAAACCCAAGGCATAGTGACTGACTCTAGAGTATTAGACATGGAAAATGTACCACGGGCATTAGCTAACTTCGAAACTGACGGCTTTATAAAATTAGTGATAAATGTAGATTCACAGCAGCTCATTGGTGCGCAAATTCTTGCTCATGAAGGTGGTGAGTTAATTCAAAGTGCTGCGTTAGCTATTCACAATAAAATGACAGTGAACGAGTTAGCCGATCAACTTTTTCCATATCTTACTATGGTTGAAGGCTTAAAGTTGTGTGCCCAAACCTTCAATAAAGATGTCAAAGAACTTTCTTGTTGTGCAGGTTAAATCGAAGGCATAATATTCATTTTCCATATTAAAACTAATATGAATATTACAAGTTAGAACTAGTACTCTAACTTGTTTCTGTCCAAATATGGCTTAGGGCTGTCCGCTTATTATTATCAACATTGTATTAACCGTGTCGCCTATAATTATCTACAGCGATTAAGACTGAGATATACATTGTCACTAACAGAAGCTAGATAGAGTCCAAACTACCTACTATTCATTAGTTATAACTAAACCTGTTTGTATTTACAGATTAATTTATAATATAAGTGAAATAAATTACTTGCATCTTGATAACATTTAAATTAAATTGCCGTCATTAAATCGAGCTACTCGATTATTTTGTTTTTTATATGGACTTTAAAATACAGTGATACAAATCATTAATCACACATTTCGTATTTCCCTACCGTACTTCTGATCTCTGATTAGCGCGAGCGCTTTACAGCTTCGCCTAAAATTTAGCATTTTCTATTTGTTGCCTACGCAGCTTACCTGTTCGCTTGTTTACTTCCGCTCTAACGCGATTTAACCGTTTTAGCATTATTAAACATTCGAATACGCATTTTTTTATTTAAAATTTGAAGAATGATGAAAAACTCAAACCAAAATTCAAATCACAACAGTGATTGGTCTGATGTATTCGTACATCTTGATCCTAAAGCACAACCGCATTACCTTAACGCAATCGAGCATTCTGCACGTGAATTATCAGCGATGTTTACCGCTGTTGATGCACCATATTCAGGGCTAGAACCAGCAGCGTTGAATGAGAAAATCATGGCAATGCCAATTGGTAAAACGCCAATTGCGCCGCTTGCTGAAATCATTTCAAACAATGTGGACGTTATTGGCAAAAACTCGATTATTGTCCAGCATCCGCATTGTATTGCGCATCTACACACGCCACCGTTAATTCCTGCATTGGCAGCTGAAACCATTATTTCTGCGTTAAACCAATCAATGGACTCATGGGACCAAGCATCTTCTGCTACCTACGTAGAACAGAAAATGACGAATTGGTTGTGTGAACTCTTCGGTTATGACCTTGAGCAATCAGCGACCAATAATGGCGCTGACGGTGTATTTACCAGTGGCGGAACGCAAAGCAACTTAATGGGTCTGTTGTTGGCACGCGATCGCGCTGTTGAACAAATTTCGGGTGAAAGTGTTCAGAAAGACGGCTTACCAAGTTACGCGAAAAAACTTCGCATTCTGTGTTCACAAACAAGTCATTTTACCGTGCAAAAGTCAGCCTCGTTAATGGGGTTGGGTGAACGCGCAGTTGTGACTGTTGCAACGGATGAGTTCGGTTGTTTAGATATGAACGCATTAAACACCACGATTGCAGATCTTCAGTCGCAAGACTTGATCCCATTCTGTGTTGTGGGTACTGCGGGCACGACCGACCTTGGTGCGATTGATGACTTACAAGCGATAGCGGCAATCAGCGAACAACACAATATGTGGTTTCACGTTGATGGCGCATACGGCGGGGCATTGATCTTGAGTTCACACAAAGATCGTTTGGCGGGAATCGAACTGGCTGATTCGATCAGTACCGATTTCCACAAGTTGTTCTTCCAACCGATTAGCTGTGGCGCATTATTAATTCGTGATAATCACAACTTCAAATACCTGCTACACCATGCTGACTACTTAAATCGTGAAACTGACGAACTACCGAACTTGGTGGATAAATCAATCGCCACGACCAAGCGTTTTGATGCACTAAAACTGCTGATGTCTATGCAAGCGTTGGGTACGGATAAATTTGGTGCGATGTACGATCATCTTATCAGCCTAACTCAAGATGTAGGTGCGTTAGTCAAAGCGACTGACAAGTTTGAATTGTTGGCTCTGCCACAACTAAGCACTGTGTTGTTCAGATATAACGATCTAATAACAAGTAGCGACGTAAGTGCTGAGCGTGAAGAACAGATCTGCATGATCAATCAGCGTTTACGTTTGGATCTGCTAACAGCAGGACAAGCAGTATTAGGCGAAACCAAAATTAATGGTTATACCTGCCTAAAACTGACAATTTTGAATCCGTGTTTACAGTTAAGTGATTTTGAAAGCTTGTTTAGCAAGATCGCTGATTTTGCTGAACTTCAAAGTTATATCAAATAACGCTAGCTTAGCGTTTATAGCAATAAATATAACAGTGGTTGATCAGTTTCAAATAGATCAGCCATTTATAAAATAACAATAAAGAATAAGTTTAAGGAATAGATATGTCTGTATTACAAATTGGTGCTGGTGGTGTTGGTTGGGTTATTGCGCATAAATGTGCTCAAAACAATGACGTGTTTGGTGATATTACAATCGCTTCACGTACTATCGCTAAATGTGACAAAATAATTACCAGTGTTCATAACCGAGACAACTTAAAAGACAAGACGCGCAGCTTAGTATCACGTGAAATCAACGTTGATAACAAAGATGAGCTAATCGCATTAATCGAAGAAGTAAATCCAGATTTAGTAATTAATGCCGGTCCTCCATGGGTAAACGTAGCGATCATGGCTGCGTGTGTAGCAACTAAAACTGCTTACCTAGATACCTCTGTTGCCACTGATTTATGCAGTGAAGGCCAGCAAGTACCAGAAGCTTATGATCCACAATGGGCATTCCGCGACGACTTCGAAAAAGCGGGTATCACAGGTATTCTTGGTGCTGGTTTTGATCCAGGTGTAGTAAGCGTATTCGCAACATATGCATACAAGCATTTGTTTGATGAAATTGACAGCATCGACGTAATGGATGTAAACGCGGGTGATCACGGTCAACGCTTTGCAACTAACTTTGATCCAGAAACAAACATGTTAGAGATCTTAGGTGATTCGTTCTACTTTGAGAACAAAGAATGGCACCAAGTACCTTGCCACAGCCGTGTAATGGAATTTGATTTCCCTGTTGTTGGACAACAAAAAGTTTACTCAATGGCGCACGATGAAGTACGTTCATTAGCAGAATTCATTCCTGCAAAACGTATTGAATTCTGGATGGGTTTCTCTGATAACTATCTTAAATACTTCAACGTAATGCGCGATATTGGTTTATTAAGCCAAGTACCTGTTACAACGACTGACGGTATTACGGTTGAACCACTGAAAGTATTAAAAGCGATCTTACCAGATCCAACATCACTAGCAGCTGGCTACACGGGCAAAACATGTATCGGTACATGGGTTCGTGGTACTAAAGCTGGCAAGCCGCGCAGCGTATTCGTATATAACATCTGCGATCACGAAGAAGCATATAAAGAAGTTGAGCATCAAGCTATTTCTTATACAACAGGCGTACCAGCAATTACTGCTGCACTACTTTACTTCCAAGGTAAGTGGAGCGAAGCAGGGCTATTTAACGTAGAGCAGTTAAACCCAGATGACTTCTTAGAATTGATGCCACGTATCGGTCTAACATGGGAAGTTCAAGAGCTGGACTGCGAGTAATGTCGGCAGTTAATACAACTGTAACAGGGGCGCTTAGTGCGCCTCTGAAAACACCGTATTTCATGATCCATGAAGACAAACTGCTGCGCAATCTCGAGATCTGCAAGCAGTTAAAAGATCTATCTGATGTGAAATTGGTGTTAGCGTTGAAATGTTTCTCTACATGGGGAACGTTCGATACCATCAGTAAATATTTAGACGGTACAACCAGTAGTGGTCCGTATGAAGTACAGCTAGGTCACGAAACATTTCCCGGTGAAACACATGCTTACAGCGTGGGTTACAGCGAAGATGACGTGATTGCGGTGCGTGATATAGCCGATAAAATCATTTTTAATTCGGTATCACAACTGGAACGCATGCAGCCTTTGTTGCCCGATTCAAGCAGCGTTGGCTTGCGTATTAACCCTGAAGTCAGTTACGCAGGGCAAGATCTCGCTGATCCTGCGCGTGCTTATTCTCGCTTAGGTGTTAAACAAGCAGGTCTAACGGCTGAAACTGTGGCTAAACTTGATGGTTTGATGTTCCACATGAATTGTGAAAACAAGGATTTTGTTGCTTATAACAGCATCCTAAGCACCATTTCAGAGCAGTTTTCAGTACACCTAGAGCAAGTATCTTGGGTGAGTTTGGGTGGTGGTTTGTTTTTCACTTATCCGGGTTATCCAGTGGCTGAATTAGCATTAGCATTGAAAGCCTTTGCTGAAAAACACCAAGTGCAGTTGTATCTTGAACCGGGTGAAGCGGTTATTACAGATACGACCGACCTTGTGGTATCGGTATTAGACGTTGTTGAAAACGATAAAAAAACAGCAATCGTAGACAGCGCAACTGAAGCGCATCGTTTAGATACCCTTATCTATAACGAACCAGCGAGTTTTGCGGAAGCAACGGCAGAGGGCGAACACCCTTACATCATAGGCAGTTGTTCATGTTTGGCTGGGGATGTATTTGGCGAAGCCAATTTCCCACAGGCATTACACATTGGCGATCGTCTAACGATTAAAGATTCAGCCGGTTACACCATGGTGAAACTGAACTGGTTCAATGGCCTAAAAATGCCAAGCATCTATTTTCAACGTGCAGATGTTAATGGCGTGAGTGGAGAGATTGAGACCCTAAATCAGTTTGATTATCAGGATTTCAAGGCGACCTTGGGCAAAGCTTAATCTTGCCGAGTGTCAGCAACAATATGAATGATACCTTTCACAAGGTGGCAATTATGAATAAAAGATCAAAGAAGGTTGAAAACGACGTGAGCGAAGTTTTAAATTATGTGACTGAAATGAATAACGATAAACCAGTGACGCGCGCAGTAATGCCTACCGCGTTAAACTTGGATTCGTTTCTTAGTCAGCCAGCACGTGTGCTAGCGACTAATAGCTATTTACAACGCCAAGAACAACGTGAGTCAAATGCTCGCAGTTATCCGCGTCGTTTGCCATTTGCGTTAAAACGCGGCCAAGGTATCTTTGTTGAAGATACTCAGCAACAGATCTTTATTGATTGTTTAGCTGCTGCAGGTACGCTGGCGCTGGGTCATAGCCACGCTGATGTAACAGCTGCGTTGATCGAAGCTGTGCAGTCAGAAGTACCAATGCAAACGTTAGATCTGATGACCCCAGTCAAAGATCAGTTTATGACGCTGTTATTGGATCTACTACCGGGTAATATGGCTGAAAATGCACGCATTCAAATGTGTAGCCCTTGTGGCTCTGATGCAGTTGAAGCGGCATTAAAGCTGGCTAAAATTGCCACTGGTCGTCGTTCTGTTTTAGCATTCTCGGGGGCTTATCACGGCATGACGCATGGCGCGTTAGCAATGATGGGTAATTTAGGCCCTAAATCAGCCTTGAGCATGACGGGCGCGGATGTGCAAATTATGCCATTCCCGTATGCACCACGCTGTCCTTATGGCCTCGGTGAAACGGGCATTAAAGCCAGCCTTTATCAGTTAGAAACAATGCTAACTGATCCTGAATCTGGCGTGGCTAAACCCGCGGCAATTATCGTTGAAGCAGTGCAGGGTGAAGCAGGCTCATTACCTGCAGATCCAAGCTGGTTACGCGGTTTACGTGATATTACTAAGCGTCACGGTATCGTGCTTATTATTGATGAAATTCAAGCGGGTATGGGTCGTACCGGTAAAGTATTTGCATTTGAACATGCAGACATTGAACCTGATGTGATCGTAGTATCTAAAGCGTTAGGTGGCGGTCAACCGCTCGCTGCGATTGTGTATCACAGCGATTTTGATAAGTGGAATCCTGGTGCTCATGCAGGTACATTCCGTGGTAACCAGCTAGCAATGGCATCAGGTATGGTAGTGATGCGTCATCTTGCGGAAAACCAATTACATCTGCATGCAGGTGCAATGGGTGCTAAGTTAAAGCATGACTTAGAAGCGATTGATAGTGACGTTATCGGTGATGTCCGTGGTCGTGGTTTGATGTTAGGTATCGAGATTGTTGATCCTAATGGCGAGCGTGATGTATTAGGTAACTTGCCACAAGATGGCGAACGTGCGAAAGAGATTCAACAAGCAGCATTACGTCGTGGTTTGATTATTGAATTAGGTGGGCGTTTTGGTTCTACTATCCGCATGTTACCGCCACTGATTATCCAATCTGAAGAAATTGATGTGGTTGTGGCAATCCTAACGGATGCGATTAATTCTGTTGCAACTTAGTTAGCTATTTAGTCCACTGAGTCGCTAGATAAAAATTTAATGCATAATAAAGGCCTTTAGATGATTTATTCATGATGAATAAGTCAATACTAAAGGCTTTTTTGTGTTCGGTATCACTCTTTTTTACATTTGCAACGAATAAGTGATATTGAGAATTATTACTATTAGGTGTTAGTATACTTAATCGTTTTTAAGCTAGAGTTAATGGATTTGACTAGTATAGAGCAAGTTATACCACCTAAGTTACTATTATATATTTTAAAATCAGAAAATTATGGTGTTGAATACCAACCTATCATAGCACTTGATACACTTGAAATATTTGCTTATGAAGCGTTATCACGTTTCTATGATGATCAAAGTAATGCCATCCCCCCAGATCAAGTATATAAGGCATTGCATGATAATCCGCTATCTCTATTTCAGGTGGAGTATGCACAGAAAAAATTACAGCTTCAACACGCTCCAAAAAATATCAAATTGTTTGTTAATTTAGATCAAGATTCATATTTTGCTTATGGCGATGATATCGCAGATTTGTCGATAGTCACGAAACAATTAAATCCCTTCATTCAGTTGTTTTTAGATCATAAGGACAATGAAGTAGTTGTTGAGTTGATTGAAAACTCCGAGATAATCGACGCCAAAATGAGTATTAACATGATCAAATTAATGGCGTCATATAATATAAGAACTGCAATTGATGATGTTTGTAACGAACAGTCGATGCTCTCTACCGCAGTGTTAGAACAAGTTAATTTTATTAAATTTGATCGTTTTGTGGTATTGAATCAGCATAATGCCCAATTTTTATTATTGATTAGAGCCTTGATTGCTTATGCTAGAGCCGCAGGTAAGAAAACGATTTTGGAGGGCGTGGAAACAGAGGGGGATCTGTTGTTTGCAAAGTCGCTAAATATTGATTATGTACAAGGCTTTCTATTTAAACCGCAGTTTCTATTTATACATAAGACTTAACATATAATGTTGGCTTTTAAACGGGTTAAAAGCCAACATGTTGCGCATATAAAATATTTAGATATAAGGTATTATTTTAATTTAAACTGACCAACAATCGCGACTAACTGCTCGTTTGAACTAGCAAGTTCACGGGTACTGTCCATGGTTTTATCACCATTATCAGTAAGCTGATTAACCATGCTCTGGATCATTGTCATGTTACGGTTGATTTCTTCCGTCACAGAACTTTGTTCCTCTGCCGCAGTAGCAATCTGAATACCAAGATCGTTAATTTGCATAACAGAGGTTGTCATTGAGTCAAGATTATCATTCACACTTGCTGTCGTTGTTGCCGTTTGTTGGCAACTAGCCTTAGTGATATCCATTGCGCGAACAACCATATCAGCGCCGTTACGTAGGCGGGCTAACATTTCATTAATCTCAGACGTACTTTGCTGGGTTCTTGCTGCAAGCGTTCGTACTTCATCTGCTACAACGGCAAAACCACGACCTTGCTCACCAGCACGCGCCGCTTCGATAGCTGCGTTCAGTGCAAGTAGGTTCGTTTGGTCGGCAATGTCACCAATCACACTTAATACTGTGCTGATTTTGTGAGTATCTTCATTCATTGTTTGAATGTTCAGCGCCATCGCTTCAACTTCGTTTACTAAGTCTGCAACACCATGTACAGCACCTTCAACAACGGCTTTTGATTTATGTGCTTCATCGGCAGATTGCTGCGTAAAGGTTGCTGATTGTGCGGCATTTTGCGCAACACTGTCTGCTGTTGAACTCATTTCAGTAACAGCAACAACAACTTGGTCAGTCTCACTAGCGTGATCCACTAATACCGCGTTGTTGTGTTCAGTCTGCGATTTTAATTGCTCGATACCTGCTGAAATATGATCGGTAGATTGAGAGATCTCTAACATCATATCTTGCAAGTTGATCACGAAGCGGTTAACAGCTTCGGCTATCTGACCTAAATCATCATTACTCGTTACTGCAAGGCGTTGCGTTAAATCGGCATTACCATGGGCAAGATCAACGACGGTTGATTTCAACGCGAGAATAGGGCGATAAAGCTGGTTAAGTGCGGCATATACAATTGCAGACGCGATAATAATAAGCAGCAGGGCGCCAAGCAGCGTTTCTTCTAATAACTCTTTTACAGTCGCGTAGTGTGCTGATTGATCTACGGTAATAACTAAATGCCAGCTCATTGAATCATCAAGTTTGATGCTTTCAAAGTAGCTTACTTTATCTGCGCCATTGACGCTGAACTCAGAGACACCTTCATCATTATTAAGCATTTTCTGTTGCAGTTTCGCATAACCCATGTCGTCAGCTAATTTGCTTTGACCTGGATTATTAATTTGTACTGTCGATGCGATGGCCGTACCTTGATTGTCGTATAGACTTGTTACAGCATTGGCAAATGCCGAATCACGCACCATATCATTCAATACACCTAGCTCGATATCAGCAAGTAATACACCTTCCAGGCGACCATTTTTATAAAAGGGTTCAGCGATACTAATCAGTAACTGCTTAGTCAGGGCATCTTTATACATGGCTGTTACGATCGTGCCACGTTTTTGTTGTGCGAGTGTATACCAATCACGAGTACGGGGGTCATAACTCGCAAGGTCGCGTTTACCACTTGCCGCGCCATAAGAGCGACCATCAGCAAAGCCGACCACAATATCGCTCGCTTTTGTAGCTGCTGTGATTTGTCGAACCATTAAATGTAACTGTTCATCATCACGCGTTTGCGAAAAGTCAGGCGCAGTCGCGATTAAACCTTCTTTAATCGTTTGAAACCAAACGTTGATCTTTGCCGACGTGGTATCAACTTTTAGCATAGAGTAATCATTGATATTACTCGACATTGAAGAAGATAGTTGGCGATAAGAAAAGAAGTTAGAAATAGTTAAAGTCGTTATTAAAAGCAAAATAATGACTGAGATTATTCGCCCTTTAAAACTTGATATAAAATTCACGTTAACAAATACCCTTTAATGGTTATAAATGTTGCTATAAAGCTGATTTTTGGTTATATATTCAGCTTTATACTATTTTTTGCATATCCTATCATTCATATGAAAGCTGGAATAGGATTTTGTAAGCGATTGTAACGTAAAGTTGGATGGAAAATAATTTTTTGTTAATAAACAATCAGACTTTATATCTATAAGTTGATATAAAGTAATATAAAGCCTGATATTTTAACTTAATGTTTTATCGATGTTGGACTATTTATTGAAGCTTAAATTGGCTAATGATCTGCGTTAGTTCATCATTACAATTCGATAGGTTATGTGTGCTATCCATCGTCTTGTTTCCGTTTTGAGTAAGCTGTGACACCATGGTACGGATCGCTGTCATATTACGGTTAATCTCTTCGGTGACAGAACTTTGCTCTTCTGCTGCCGTTGCGATCTGGATGCCAAGGTCATTGATTTGTACAATGGAGTTCGTCATACAATCGAGACTTTCATTTACACTTGCGGTGGTATTTGCCGTCTGTTCACAACTCATGCGTGTTGCGTCCATTGCGTTTACTACGCTGTCTGTGCCACGGTTTAGATTAGTAAGCATTTCGTTAATTTCTGAGGTACTTTGCTGTGTACGTGCTGCCAATGTTCGCACTTCATCAGCTACCACCGCGAATCCACGCCCTTGCTCACCGGCGCGAGCAGCTTCAATCGCGGCGTTTAATGCAAGTAGATTTGTCTGATCTGCGATCCCCCCGATGATGCCTAATACAGCACTGATTTTTTTGGTGTCGTTATTCATGGTTTGAATGTTTGTTGCCATACACTCGACTTCATTCACTAAGTCTGCAACACCTGATACTGCGGTATCAACGACAACTTTTGATTGATTGGCTTGCTCGGTTGTTTGCTGAGTAAAGCTTGCTGATTTCGCTGCACTTTGCGCAACACTGTCAGCGGTTGAACTCATCTCTGTGATAGCTACAACGACTTGCTCTGTTTCGTTTGCGTGTTCAGTTAATACTTGGTTATTCTGTTCTGTTTGGTTTCGTAGTTCACTGATGCCTGTCGAGATATGCACTGTTGAATTCGCAATTTTAAGCATCATTTCTTGTAAGTTAATAATGAAGCGATTAACAGCTTCGGCTATTTCACCCAAGTCATCGTTGCGTGTGACATCGAGGCGCTGGGTCAAATCACCGTCTCCTCGTGCAAGGTCGTTAATCATCTCTTTTAATGCCAGAATAGGGGCGTATAGACGTGACAAGCTCATGTAAATCACAAGCGATGAAAGTAATACCAGTACAATACTCGAGAGCAATAGTATTTGTGAACTTTCATTCACTGCGGCCAAATGAGACTTTTTATCTAGCGTGATAATGATTTTCCACACGGTATTATCATCTAATACCAATGTTGAGAAATAGACGATTTTAGCAAAACCATAGTCATCTAACTCGATCATACCTTGATCGTTACTTTCAATATGTGTTTTTAGTTGGGTATATTCTTTATTACGATTTGGTGCTCTCTGACCAACGATTTCTAGTGGGTCAGTGGTGGCTATTGCCATTGTGTCTTCGTTATAGAGTGTCGTAACTGAATCTTCAAGTACAGAGCGCTCTACCATTTCTTGTAACACATCTAATTTTATATCGGCAAGCAGCACACCCGAAAATTGACCTTCGGTAAAAAATGGTTCAGCAATACTGATCAACAATTCACCTGTCGTTGAATGTTTATAAATATTGGTAACAACGGTTTCTCGCTGCATTTTTGCATCTTTATACCAAGCTAGTTCACGTGCGTCGATATCAACTTTACCATGTAAGGCACTGTATAAACTGCCATCTTCATAACTTGCAACAACATCGTTAGCTTGCGTGGCAAATTCAATCTGTTTGACCATGCGCAGTGTTTCACTATCGTCATGACGAATGGCAAAATCGGGCGCACTTTTTTTAAGGCCTGTTTTCATTGTGCTAAACCACGTTGTAATTCTATCGGTTGTTGTCGATACGTTTAGCTTAGAGTATTTATCAATACTCGATACCATTGAAGCGGACATTTGCTTATTGGAAATAACAGCAGAAATGACCAGCGAAATGGTGAGTAAAAGTATTACGCTTGCAATAATTTTACCTTTAAAACTTAACAGTGAATTCACAACAAATATTCCTTAATTATTAGCACAGATTATAATGCCAATATTATATAGGACAAGCTATCTAATCACCTACCGAACAAAGTTTTATTTAATTATTAAATTAAACTTTGACATGTAAGCTGTTGATAATAAACGAGTTGACTTATTTCGCTCAGTTGTCGGTATAAAATACAATGTAAAACAACTATTTACCTAGTGATTTCAAATATACTAAATGTGAGGTAAAACAGTACAAGGATATTCAGGTTAAATAGCGTTGTGAGTGATGTGGCTAATTGTGTAGTTAAGAGGGTACTAATGAGGTGGTTTAAATTGTCTTTGGCATTAACTTAATGCCAAAGACAATACTCAAAATCACCTCCTAATAATAGGGGGAGTTAGAGGATAGTTAAGCGGGAATTTAGCGCAATTTAAATTGTGCCACGATAGCCACAAGCTGCTCGTTTGAACTCGCAAGCGTATGGGTACTGTCCATAGTCTTGTCACCATTTTCAGTTAATTGCGCGACCATATTCTGAATCATGGTCATGTTACGGTTTATTTCTTCGGTAACTGAACTTTGTTCTTCTGCGGCAGTAGCAATCTGAATACCGAGGTCATTAATTTGCATGACCGAATTCGTCATTGAATCAAGACTATCATTGACACTGGCTGTTGTATCCGCTGTTTGTTGGCAACTTGCTTTGGTTATATCCATTGCTTTTACAACAGTATCCGCACCACCACGTAAGCGCGTTAGCATTTCATTAATTTCAGAGGTACTTTGCTGCGTTCTTGCGGCAAGCGTGCGCACTTCATCTGCAACAACAGCGAAACCTCGACCTTGTTCACCCGCACGCGCTGCTTCAATCGCTGCGTTTAGTGCAAGTAGGTTAGTTTGATCTGCAATTTCACCGATGACACTTAATACAGTACTGATTTTATGGGTGTCTTCATTCATGGTTTGGATATTCAATGCCATCGCTTCAACTTCATTAACCAAGTCGGCTACACCCCTTACAGCCCCTTCTACGACACTTTTAGATTGGTGCGCTTCATCGGTTGATTTTTGTGTGAAGGTAGCGCTTTGGGCAGCACTTTGCGCAACACTGTCTGCTGTCGAACTCATCTCTGTTACAGCCACAACAACCTGATCTGTTTCACTTGCATGATCGATTAACACGGTGTTGTTATGTTCTGTTTGTGAGCGTAACTGTTCAATGCCTGCCGAAATATGTGTTGTCGATTGCGATATATCTAGCATGATGGTTTGTAGGTTGATAATAAAGGTATTTACACCTTCAGCTATCTGACCTAAATCATCTTTACTGGTTACTTGCAAGCGCTGCGTTAAATCACCGTTACCTTGTGCGAGATCTTGAATCGTCGATTTTAATGCAATAATAGGTTGGTAAAGCTTATTAAGAGCAACATATATTAGTAGCGATACGATAATAATTAAAATAACCGCAGTCATTATTGAATCTTCCAAGCTTTCGTCGATAACAGCATGGTGACCTTGTTTATCTAATGTAACGAGGATGTGCCAGCTTAATTTATCGTTGAGCTTAACGGACTCAAAATAGCTGATCTTGTCCTTACCATTTACAGATAAGGTTAATTTACCGTGATCTTCAGCTAACATTTTTTGCTGTAGTTGTGTAAAGGCGACTTCGTCAGCAAGTTTAGATTCACCTGGCTTTTCAATTTTATCTGTTGATGCGATAGCCGTACCATATTCGTCAAACAAACTGGTAGTTGCATGTGCAAACGCGGATGCTTTGACTATGTCTTCCAGAATATTCAATTCGATATCGGCAAGTAATACACCTTGTAATTGACCATTCTTGTAGAAAGGTTCAGCAATGCTGACGAGCAAGTTTTGGGTGAAAGCATCTTTATACATAGGGGTTATGATGGTTTTTCCTTGGCGTTTTGCTTCTATGTACCAATCACGGCCACGAGGGTCGTAATCGCTTACAAAACGTTTACCGGATAGTGCGCTGTAAGAACCACCGTCTTCAAAGCCAACAAGAATATCGGTTGCTTTGGTTGATGCGTTGATTTGCTGCACCATGAGATTGATCTGGTCATCACTGCGAGAAATAGCAAAGTCAGGCGCTGTACCCACTAGACCATCTTTGATTGTTTGAAACCATGCATTAACTTTATCTGATGTACTACTAACCTTTAGAGTTGAATAGTTATCTATGTCAGCCTTCATTAATGTTGATAGTTGGCGATAAGACAGAAAATTCGATATTGCTAGCGTCGTGATGAGCAGTAACATAATTACTGTAATTATCCGGCCTTTAAAACTTGATAAAAAATTCACGTGGGACATCCTTATAATAAATAAAATCGAGAGTGTAGACTCGCGTTAAACAGCGATAACACTATCGCAATTACATTGTTATTAGCTTATCGACCGGAAAATGTAATATCGCATTTAAAGTTATAAATAGGTGACTTTGATCACACAAATTTAACGATTATAACCATTAAGTAATAAATTCTGATAGGACGGAAAGGGACTATTATACGATTTGAAGTTGTTATGGTCATGGATGTTAAATAAGAAAAGTGGTGTTGACCCTCGCGGTAGGGGCAACACCAGTGATAAGTAGGGGGGAATTATTTTAATTTAAACTGACTTACTATCGCCATTAAATGAGCATTGTTCTTTGCAAGATCATGCGAGCTAGTAAGCGTTTTGTCACTGTTATTTGTTAACTGATGCACCATGGTTTGAATTGATGTCATATTACGGTTAATTTCTTCTGTGACTGAACTTTGTTCTTCGGCTGCTGTTGCAATCTGAATGCCAAGGTCATTAATTTGTAATACCGACTCAGTCATTGAATCTAAACTGAGATTAACACTTTCAGTCGTTTCAGCTGTTTGCTCACAGCTTGCTTTTGTTGTATGCATTGCTTTCACAACGGAATCTGCACCATTACGTAAACGCGTTAGCATGTCATTAATTTCTGATGTACTTTGCTGTGTTCTTGCCGCTAATGTTCTTACTTCATCAGCAACAACAGCAAAGCCACGACCTTGATCACCTGCGCGGGCTGCTTCAATAGCGGCGTTTAGTGCAAGCAAGTTAGTTTGGTCGGCGATTTCACCAATGACACTGAGTACTGAACTGATCTTATTGGTATCTTCATTCATGGTTTGGATACTGAAAGCCATAGTGTCAACCTCCGTCACAAGCTCTGCCACACCATAGACAGCACCTTGAACTACTTCTTTTGAGCGTTTCGCTTCATCTGTTGATTTTTGTGTAAAGGTTGCAGACTGAGCTGCACTCTGAGCAACACTATCAGCTGTCGAACTCATCTCGGTGATCGCAACAACAATTTGTTCAGTTTCACTGGCGTGATCTAGCAGGACATTATTATTATGCTCTGTTTGCGAACGCAGCGCATTAATACCACCGGATATGTACTCTGTTGACTGGGATATTTCTAACATCATACTTTGTAAATTAGCGGTAAATTTGTTTACTGCTTCAGCTATTTGACCCAAATCATCGTTACTCTGAACCTTAATTCGGCGGGTTAAGTCGGCGTTACCCTCAGCTAAATCTACAATGGTTTCTTTTAACGATAAGATAGGTTGATATAAACGGTTTAACGCCACTAAAATGATAATGCAGGCCAAGATGACAAGGATAAGCCCAGTAATGAATGCACTGTCTAAACTTTCGGCTATTTCGATGAAGTGAGATGACTTGTCTACTGTGATCGCTACTTTCCAAGAAATACTATCATCTAGGTTTAATGTCGTGAAATAAGCAAGTGTTGTTACCTGACCCTGGTTAAATTCAAACGTGCCTTTTTGATTATTTGATAGCGTGTTTTTAAATGGGGTAAAGGCAGCATTAGCAGAGTCTAAAGGCTTACCTACAACTTGACGATTATCTGTTGACGCAATCGTCATGCCTGTCATGTCGTATAAATTAAGCGTGGTATTTTCAAATGTGGAATTTTGAATAAAGTTGCTGACAGTCTCTAAGCGGATATCAGCTAATAACACACCAGTAAATTGACTATTATAATAAAAAGGTTCAGCGATACTGATCATCAATCCACCCGTTGTCGCGTCACTGTAGATCCCTGTTATGATTGTCGAACCTTTTTGTTTCGCGTCTTTATACCAGTCGCGGACTCGTGGATCATAGCTATCTAAACTTAGTTTTCCGTCTATTGCTGTAATGGCTGTACCATCTTCATAAGCGGCCAATATGTCATTAGCGTCAGTAGCGAGGGATAATTGTTTCACCATAAGTAATAGCTGGGTATCATCACGTGGTACTGCAAAGTCTGGTGCGGTCGTTATAAGGCCTTTTTTAATGCTTTGAAACCAGCTGTTTATTTTATTTGCGGTACTATCAACTTGTAAGTGTGAATATTTATCAATGTTACCTACAATAGAAGTAGATAATTGTCGATAAGAAATAAAACTAGCAATCACCAGCGATGAAATAACAAGTAGCATTACAACTGTAATGATACGTCCTTTAAAACTAGATAAAAAATTCACGTTACTTAATCCTTCAGAGCATTATTCTATTGTATGTTTATGGAGTGGAGCAAGATCGCTGGATGATAGCTATAAGGTTATTTGTTGTATATTTGTTTGTATAATAAGCTGTATCTGGATCACCTTTATTGATTGCTTTCTTTATCGTTAATTCTACTATTTTATAAAGGTGCGCGTTTAATGACCATTAATGCTTGGGTATCTCGTTTTATTTAGACTTATTTAACTGTGCTTTTTATGTGTTTATTGGAGTGAGTATCAAAATACTTCTGCTTAATTGATCTAAATCATCATGAAAGTAAAGCTAAGTAATATTATTCGACAGAGGTAATTATTCATTATAACCTCTCGATCTTTTCAATTTCCTTCTTAAACTAATGGTCCCAATATTATTATGAAATCTATCTTTAAACCGTTGTTATTCGTGTTTGTATCGTTAATTGCGCTAAGTGGCTGCAGCGAAGACAATAATCCTAAGGAAGGCAATGAATACGCCGTTATCCCAACACCAATGGCTGACTTACCGGATGTAGTAGAGATATTCTCGCTGGCGTGTGGTAATTGTAAAGGCATGGAAACGATGATTCCTGCTATTGAAGAGATGACTAAAATTGATATTGCCAAAACCCATGTAACGTTTAATGAAAGTGCGCAACGTTCAGCTTATGTTTATTATGCTGCGGCGATTCAAAACAACGGTAAACCGAGTCACGAAATGATGACTGACCTATTCACGTATACGCAAGGTGGCAATGGTGCAGACAATCATGATCACGGTGAAGGTAAAGTAGAAGAAGAGCCTGAAGTAGCAATGACGCCAGCAGAGAAAAAAGCTGAAATGATTAGCATCTTCAACAAATACGATATGAAAAGCCCTATCGACTTAAGCGAAGCTCAACACGAATCTGTGTATCAAGAAATGGTTAAAGCTGAAACTGTTGTGACGAATGCTAATATTGCCTCTGTGCCTGCGTTCTTAGTGCAAGGTAAATACTTGGTAAATTCTGGTGCACATAAAACATTAGAAGAGCTAGCAGCAACAATTACTTATTTGAATAATTTAGATAAATAATTTAGATAAATAATCTAGGTAATCGCTTAGCTAGGTTATTTTGAGTAATACACATTAAAACATCAGCGTATTACTTTTGAAGGAGTGGTTTCTAAACCGCTCCTTTTTTGTATCCACTTTCATTCAAAAGTAGATCGTATCGTTTGTGAACTTAAATGAAGATGTTTGTATATCGATTGATAAATTATAGGGGGGAATTAGTTGATAACAGTAGACATTACAGCTAATGAATTTTATTATCGCTACAATTTTCGATAAAGAAGTATACAAAATGACATTAGCAGCAATTGATTATCGCGCTGAAAACAGTGCTGAAGCGTTCGTAAAGTCGCTTCGTGAAACAGGTTTTGGTGTATTAACGAATCACCCGATTAACCCTGAGCTAGTTCAAACTATTTACACTGAATGGCAAGCATTCTTTGAAACTGAAGAGAAGCATGGATTTTTGTTCAAGCCTGAAACGCAAGATGGTTTTTTTCCTGCAACAGTGTCTGAAACCGCAAAAGGTCATAGTGTTAAAGATATTAAAGAATATTTCCATGTATACACTTGGGGTCGTATCCCTGAGTCATTAAAAGAAAATATTCTTGCGTATTACGAGCAAGCCAATGCACTTGCTGCTGAGTTACTTGATTGGGTTGAAGAATTCTCTCCAGCGGATGTATCAGCAAACTACAGCATGCCACTATCGAAGATGGTTGAAGCAAGCACACGTACGTTATTACGTGTTTTACATTACCCGCCAATGACAGGTAATGAAGAAGTGGGGGCTATCCGCGCTGCTGCGCATGAAGATATTAATATGTTAACTGTACTTCCTGCGGCTAACGAACCTGGTTTACAAGTACTTAAGCAAGATGGTTCTTGGTTAGATGTACCAAGTGATTTTGGTAACATTATTATTAATATTGGTGACATGCTACAAGAAGCGTCTGGTGGTTATTTCCCATCGACCACACACCGTGTAATTAATCCTGAAGGCGCAGATATGACGAAAGCACGTGTATCATTACCGTTGTTTTTGCACCCTAAAGCAGACGTTGTATTATCAGAACGTTATACAGCTGATGAGTATTTGACTGAACGTTTACGTGAGTTAGGCGTACTTTAATTCGGTAAGACTTAATAGTGAAACTAAAAACCAACTCCATTGAGTTGGTTTTTTTATGCGTGTAAATCGAGAGTCAGTTTTAGGCATAAAAAAACCAGCACCGAAGTGCTGGTTTGGATTAAGTTAATTTAAAATTATTGACTGTTTATAGACAAGTTGAAAATAACGGAGTAGTACCCACGGCAGCACCTACATTGGACAATTCAAGTGAATTGCTTGCTGCTTTAGCATGTGTAGCAACTTGTTTTTGCATCTCTAATGTTGCATCAAGTGCAGCTGTTGCGCTAATTGTCGCTATACCTGAAGATGTTGGGTTGATTAAAGAGCTGTGATGACCTTTCATGAAACGAACCACGCCTGCATTCACAGTTGTTGTATCACTGTTGTCGATACAACCAAGTTCTAATGCTTTAATTAATGGCTCTGTACCCACAAGAGAACCAGAAGTGCCTTGATTAGGTAATGTTTGGTCTGAAGGGTTTGTACCTCCCGTTGTAATATCACCAATAATTTCAATTAAGTGAATGTTGTCAGTATTATCAGCGAGTCTTACTGCGTAGTTTATCGGGTCTGATGCTTCTATTTGAGTTTGAACAGAGAACAATAAACCAGGTATGAGTGCTTCAGCATGACTTGCAAAACCTAAATATGCTGCTGATGTGCGGTCTGAGATTATTCCCTTGATTTGATCTGCGGTATATCCTTGTGACTCGGCAATTTGAGCGACAAGTCCATCTATAACCACGGGACCAAAAGCTGGGCTATCAAGGAATACGCCAGTTAATCCACCCGCTGGTGCAACCAGAGATACGCTTTTAACACCAAATACAGCAGATAAAGTCGGGTCATTGGCAACGGCAGTAAACATACTCGCAGTGATCGCACCTAGGCTTAAGCCGTGTACGGACACCTGTGTCGCATCAAATAATATAGAGCCATCAGTGTCTTTGAAATCTGAAATCTGCATACGTAGCGCCAGTAAATCAGAGATTGCTTGGCGGAAATTATCACGTACAGTTAAACCACTGGCTATATTCACAAAGTTTGTGACGGAACCATTAGTATAGGGAACACCAAATGAAGAGTCAGTTGCACTGATTTCATAATCACCACCGCTCCCGTCATCATAACCACGACTACCGTGCAGTGGCATGTCAATCGCAATCGTTGCAAGACCCTGTTCAGCTAAGGCACCTGCATTCATGAGGGTTGTTTCTTTATACGTTCCTAACCCATGCACTGCGATGTTGACAGGCCAACCAGAACCGGGCTTAGTTTTGTTGTTTGGTACTGTGATCTGAACCGCAAGTGTTTGTTGGTTAATAGGATTAGCAAGAGGGTTAAAACGGGTAAGTAACTTGGTTGGGTCGATACCTAGATTACAGCCGACTAAACCACTTGTATCAGCTGCTGCCGAAGCAATACTCATACCACAAGCCCCAATTAGCGTTGGATCATCTATTAAACCTTTTTGAACGGCACCTAAAATTGTTACTGGGCTATCACCAGCGGCTTTCCAATAGCTGTTATTTACATTTTCTTCAAGGTAATACGGCACTGTGATACTTGATGCATATAAATCAGTATTTTGCGCTTGAGTATTGATAATTGGTATTGCTTGAAGGGCTGGAACTTCATTATAAACCGAATTTATTAAAGTTGTATTAGCAGCGGATACAACAGGTAGTAAGTTAGGGTAAGCTCCATTAATAAGAGCCTTTGATGCATCAAATTTAGCTTTATAGAGCATTCCCTTTGCAGTATCAATCACATTGAATATTGACTGGGTCGTAAAAACACCCGTGTGAGTAACAGTACTTGCATCAATACCAACAGCAGTAATAATATCACTATCGTAATGATTGATTAGTTTTTGCAAACCTATAGCGCTGGCATCGGCCGGATCTGAAGGATCTCCGATAGGATTTTCTGCGTAGTCTCTTTTCAGTAGTTGATAAGTGACACTACCGTTAACAGATTCACCTTCACTGTCTTTAATCAAATTAGTTGTCAAATACATGTAACTGGCATTCTCAGCAAGCGGTTTTAATGGTATTACAGCAATAGAGTGACCATTCACAGCAGTTATAAAATCTTTGTCAAGACCATATTCTAATTCGTCTGCTGGGTTAATATCGCAAACTGTTAATGCGAACTCTTGTCCTGAAGCAGCTTGACAAGCAGCAGCAGTTGAAGCGGATAGAGGGCCACCAAGCCCAACAGGGAAAATGCGTACTGCACCAGCTTGCTCGATGCTTGCTGCATCTAACGTACGATTTTCGTATAAATCAACACCAATGGAGATAGGCTGAGTTGTTGACCACCCATCTAATGCACCAATAGCATACGTGTTATCATCATAAGTCATTGTTTCACCAGCCGCTGAAGCTGCTGCGATTGCGGTTAATTCATCTGGTAGCTGCAAAGTACCGTCGGTAGTGCCGCTAAATAGCAAGTCGTTAGGTAAAGACACAACTCCATTTGATGGATCAAACTGTATGCGGCTGCTGGTATAAAGTTTGTTTTCCTTAACGTCTAATACTTCAGTATCTGAATCGCAAGCTGTGAGGGCTAAGCTTGAGATTATTAACGAGGCAAGTATTGTTTTTCTTGGCATCCTGTCCAACCTTATTTTTTATAATCAACATAAAGAAATAACATTATAGAAATAGTAATGCGGTCGTGTATATGCAAAGTGAACAGGTTGTTTCGTTTATGTTAACTGCTTTGCGTAAAACACAATGAGCTTTAGCTTTTATGTGAGCAAGATCAAAATAATATGAGACGAAAGTAGCAGGTGTAGACTCATGATTATGTTTAAATGATTAGACTTTAGCGTAATCATGCATATTTTATAACCAGTTAAGGGTAGTTATAATACTTAGTGCTAAATTGGTTTAATCAAATAATGATACTAAGGGGTCGGATGAGTGAAAGTGAAACATCATAAATAGCACGAATAACCTCTTGTTATAAATGTACATACTGCTTGAAGCGCATTTATACGCTTTTTTTGTTCTCAATTTTATGTTTTGTTAACTAAACTCATTTATTAATAGGGCGCAAAGGATATGAGTGGATGTTAAGAACATTTAATGGGTGTGCACATGAGTGGTTTATCGCTTTAACTGAATCGGAAGATGAAGCAAAACTCGATGTCACTCTGTTGGCGTCTATGCAGGCTATTTTGGCCACATCACGTATTGCTGTATTTGCTGTAAAGAAGGTACTGAAAGAGCAGAGCGCCGCGTTAATATGTGATAATTTATCTGGTTTAGATTTTTCCTCACAAGCCATCGATGATCTCTACCAAAAGTTGCAGGATAATAAGATCCATATCTCAGAATCGTTGGAAGAAAGGGTGAGTTACATTCCTATCTGCCATGGAGAGTCAGTTATTGGTTTTGTGGTTGCCGCTCATGATTTGGGGGATATAGCGAGTACTAAGCAACTCAATACAGCGATAAATTTATTACACATTTATGCTAACCAGCAGCATATCTTATTTAAGAACAGACTTGATCCACTGACTGAACTACTAAATAGACAAACCTTTAATAATAAAATGATGGAAGTCATCACTGGTCATGATCATAATGAGCGCCGTGATCAGATTGATGAACATTGTGCTTGGTACCTCGCCATGCTAGATATTGATAACTTCAAACAGGTGAATGATCGGTTTGGTCATGTCATTGGTGATGAGGTATTAATATTAATGGCGGGCTTAATGAAATGTAATTTTCGTAGTGAAGATTATATTTTCCGCTATGGCGGTGAAGAGTTTAGCGTACTGTTTAAATGCGCCGATGAAGACACCGCTGAACACATATTAGAGCGTTTAAGAGAGACGATTGCAGGCTATGACTTTCCACAAGCGAAAAGTATGACAATGAGTATCGGCTTTACAGAATTAAAGAGTTGTACCTTAATACCAAAGCTTGTCCAGCAAGCCGATTTAGCGCTTTATCACTCGAAAGAGTCAGGACGAAACTCGGTGACAAACTTTAAAATAATTGCACACTTGCACAATATTGATTATGTCACTGAGCACGAACTGTTTAAATAACCTTAGTTATCAATCCATTAGTTAGCATATTCATGCTGATAATGTTCAATTCCCATTTCTGATACAAGCACTTGCGTTGCTTGTGCATGGCTCATCTTAGTTTCTGCTTTTTCAACCAAGATCAATGCTGCTATATCTGTCAATGCATATCCGGCTAAATTTAAATTAATCAGCACTGACTGTAGTGGAGATAATGACGGATTAAAGGCTGCATTTTCAATATAACGACCAGTAATGACTATACCTGTTGTTGTTTCTAAGGCAATACCTGCATGGCAATGGCTGTAAGGCGCATAGCTAGTATTTGCAGCCTGTAATGCAGCTTGTACTAGCGATGAATCGTTTTCTTGTTGCAAGCTCAAATTAACAGGCTGAGCGGCTAATAGTGATTCGCTAATGCCCAGATCAATTGGACCGAAAGAATCAGGCAGCAAGGTTGCTAGGCTTTTTACACCTGTTGCTTTTAAGTTGACACTTAACGTTGGCGCACAGTGTAATTCATTCATGAACTGACGGCAGTGACCACAAGGGCTATCTGTCACTGTGACATCTAAAATAGCAGACTCATGATGGCTAAAGGCATTATTAATCGCGGCTTGTTCAGCATGGACACTGTTGAATAACGCTTGATTGATAAATTCGTAATTGGCACCAAAATACAGGTTACCTGATCCAGCTCGTGCGATTGCGCCGACATTAAAATTAGAGATAGGGGCAACAGAGTAGGCTGCGGCTAACGGTAATAAACTGAGTAATAATTCTGGGGTTTCTAGTGCAGAATGCAGTTGTAATAAGTCAACATCGCCAGCATGAATAACACCTTTAAAATCAGGTTTAGAAATTATAGGTAGAACATGGCATTGAAGTGATTCTGGTAAGCTAGTAAGTGCTTTAAGGAGGTTTGTTTTCATAAAAATTGGCCTTGTTAAAAAGTGGCACTGAATAGAGAATAAAATTCTATCTGGGTGCCACTTTGCAACTAAAACCAACTTATTACAAGGTTACAGCTCTAAATTATAAAACTTTTAGTACTAAACCGTTTAGATAATAACCTTCTGGGTAGAAGCTAGCCGTTGGGTGATCGCCAGCTTGTGATAAACGCTCTACGATGTAAGCGTCACGGCCTGCATCAAGTGCTGCATCAGCAACGATCTTTTGGAATAAACCATCTTCCATTAGGCCTGAACATGAGAATGTTAACAGCGTGCCGCCAGGCTTAAGTACTTGCATAGCTACGAAGTTAATATCTTTGTAACCACGACAAGCGCCTTTCATTTGTGCTTTGCTTTCAGCAAATTTAGGCGGATCAAGAATGATAGTATCAAACGTACGACCTTCTTCACGGTATTGGCGTAAGATTTTGAATACGTCAGCACGTTCGAAAGATGCGTTTGATAGGTCAAGACCATTGTGCTCAGCATTACGTTTAGCAATGTCTAATGCAGGTTGTGATAAATCAACGTTCGTGATTGATTTAGCACCTGCTTGTAGTGCGTAAACACCAAAACCGCCCGTGTAGCTGAAGCAGTTAAGTACGTCTTTGCCTTTCGCGTATTTTGCTGCCGCTTTACGGTTATCACGTTGATCAAGATAGAAACCAGTTTTGTGGCCACCTTTAATATCAACTTCAATTTTAACACCGTTTTCTTCGATGATAACTGATTCAGGTGGCTCTTCACCTTTAAGAACGCCTTGTACTAACTCTAGGCCTTCTTTTTTACGTACAGCTACGTCTGAACGTTCGTAGATGCTACATTCTGGGTAAAGAACGCTTAGTGCTGCTACTAATGTCTCACGGTGGAAATCTGCACCCGCTGATAATAGCTGACATACTAAGAAATCGTTGTAACGGTCAATCGTGATACCAGGAAGGCTATCAGATTCAGCTGCGATTAAACGATAGCCAGTAAGACCTTTCTCTTCGATTAATTCATCACGTAGCGATTGCGCTTGTTTGATGCGTTTTTCAAAGAATGCTTGGTCGATTTCTACGCCACGGTCGTAATGCCATACACGTACACGGATTTGAGACTCTGGAGAGTAGCTGCCAGATGCTAGCCATTCGCCGCCAGCACTCATGATATCCACAGTGCCGCCAACTTCTACTTCGCCTTTTACTTTCTGTACTGCGCCAGAAAAGATCCACGGGTGTCTACGTTTAAGTGCTTTTTCTTTGCCTTTAGCAAGAATAATTTGAGCTGTCATTTCAATCTCTTATCGTTTTTAATTTAGTTATAAATCATACGTTATATAATAGTAAAGGGACTCAAGCTGAGTCCCTTTAAAAATCAGTATTAGAATCGCTTCAATTAACGTTTCTGATAACCGAACTTAATTACATTACGCGCATGCCAGGTTCAGAACCTTCATCCGGGTTTAGTACGAAGATATCGCTGCCACCAGGGCCCGCAGCAAGTACCATACCTTCTGACATACCAAACTTCATCTTACGGGGTGCTAAGTTAGCAACCATAACCGTTAAGCGACCTTGCAGTTGCTCTGGTTCGTAAGCTGACTTGATACCAGCAAATACTTGACGCGTTTCGCCGCCTACGTCTAAGGTTAGCTTAAGTAATTTCTTAGCGCCTTCAACATGTTCAGCTTTAACTATTTTAGCAATGCGTAAGTCAACTTTTGCGAAATCATCAAATGCGATCATTTCACCAATTGGCTCTTCTTTAAGGTGCTTGTCAGAAGCAAGGTCGATAGCCGTTTCTTCAACAACGTTTTCTTCCGCTTCTTCTTCAGCAACCACTAAGTTTTGCTTAGATGCTTCAACCATTGTTTCAACTTTGTCCATTTCAACACGTTGCATTAACGGTTTGAACTTGTTGATTTCGTGGTCTGTTAATACTGTTTTGTAGCTTTCCCAGTTGAATTCATCGTTTAAGAATTTTTCAACTTCAGCAACCATCTCTGGTAATACAGGTTTCAAGTAAACCGATAGGATACGGAATAAATTGATACCCATAGTACAAACAAGATGTGCTTCAGCTTCACAGCCTTCTTGTTTGATTAATTGCCACGGTGCTTTGTCTGCAATATAAGCATTGGCTTTATCAGCCAGTGCCATGATTTCTTTAATTGCTTTGCTGAAATCACGTGTTTCGTAATATTGCGCAATGGTATCGCCAGCAGCAACAAATTCAGCCAGTAGTGCTGGTTCTGAAATTTCGCTTGCTAGTTTTGCATCAAAACGCTTGTAGATGAAACCTGCAGTACGGCTTGCAAGGTTCACAACTTTACCAACAACGTCAGAGTTTACGCGCTGTGCAAAATCTTCTAGATTTAAATCTAAATCAACAATCTTGTTGCTTAGTTTTGCTGCGTAGTAATAACGTAGGTATTCTGGGTTTAAGTTATCTAAATAAGTACGCGCCATGATAAATGTACCGCGTGATTTAGACATTTTCTTACCGTTAACAGTAACAAAACCGTGTGCAAATACGCCTGTTGGTTTACGGAACCCCGTACCTTCAAGCATTGCAGGCCAGAATAGGCTGTGGAAGTTAACAATGTCTTTACCAATGAAATGATAAAGCTCAGTCGTTGAATCTTTCTTGAAGTATTCATCAAAGTCTAGATCATCGCTGCGATCACAAAGATTTTTGAAGCTACCCATGTAGCCGATAGGCGCGTCTAACCAAACGTAGAAGAATTTACCTGGTGCATCAGGGATCTCAAAACCAAAGTAAGGAGCATCACGACTGATGTCCCACTGTTGTAGACCCGCTTCAAACCATTCTGCTAGTTTATTTGCGATTTCTTCTTGTAATGTACCAGAACGTGTCCATTCTTTTAGCATGTCGCCAAAAGCAGGTAGGTCGAAGAAGTAATGCTCAGAATCTTTAAGTACAGGTTCAGCACCTGATACAACAGAACGTGGTTCGATTAGATCGGTAGGAGAATAAGTTGCGCCACAGTTGTCGCAGTTATCGCCATTTTGATCTTCGCTCTTACATTCAGGGCAGATACCTTTAACAAAGCGATCTGGTAGGAACATTTGTTTTTCTGGATCAAACAACTGTGAAATTACACGTGTTTTGATATGACCATTGTCGCGTAGACGCGTGTAGATCATACTTGCAAGTTCACGGTTTTCATCGCTGTGAGTTGAATGATAGTTATCAAAACCAACATTGAAATCAGCAAAATCTGCCATATGCTCAATTTTAGTTTGCGCGATCATTGCTTCCGGCGTAATGCCACGTTCTTGCGCTTTAAGCATGATTGGTGTGCCGTGGGCATCATCAGCACATACATAAGTACATGTGTGACCACGTTGCTTTTGGAAACGAACCCAGATATCTGTCTGGATGTACTCAAGCATATGACCTAAGTGAATAGGACCATTGGCATAAGGTAATGCGCTTGTTACTAAAATCTTGCGTTCTGATGTCATAAAATTCTGACTCATCTTGTGGTTAAAAATAAAGTTGTCCGATGTTACCTGATACGGCCTTTAAAGCATAGATGTTAGGCTAAAAACCCTGCTATTTTTAGCGTATTTATTTGTGAATCTTTACTTTATGATTGATATAGTAGATTAATAAAGTATAAATGCTTAAAAGCTAAACACTTACGTACTTAATTTAAGAGGCGGTTATGGATATTACAAAGATCACTCAGCTTGTTGGTATTTTTCAACCTAAAAATTGGTTACAAAATATTGCCGACACGAATGTATTAGAGACAATTAGCAACAAGGATGGTTGTGTTGAAATTCAGATACGCCTACCGTTTCCATCATTAGATTTTGAAGAAGAAGTAAAAACTAAACTAGAAGCGAAAGTGCTATTAATTAAAGGGGTTGAGCGCGTTAACTGGATCATTAAATTAGACGTTGCCACACTTGCGCGCTGCAATGATGCGCCTGCGATTAAGGGCGTTAAGAATGTGATTGCCATTGCATCGGGTAAAGGTGGGGTAGGCAAGTCAACAACAACGGTTAATACAGCGCTCGCATTAGCGAAAATGGGCGCCAAAGTGGGTATCATGGATGCTGACATTTACGGACCATCAATTCCACTGATGCTGGGGGTGAGCGAATCTCGCCCAGAGGCTTATGATGGTAATACCATGCAAGCGATTAACGCGCATGGTTTAGCGGTAAATAGTATTGGTTTTATTGCCTTAAATGATCAGGCTATGATTTGGCGTGGACCAATGGCGAGTAAAGCATTAATGCAGTTACTGGGCGAAACCCATTGGGGTGAACTGGATTATTTGTTTATCGATATGCCACCAGGTACGGGTGATATCCAATTAACGCTAAGTCAAAATATTCCGGTGACAGGTGCATTAATTGTATCAACACCGCAAGACGTGGCGCTTGCCGATGCAGCAAAAGGCATCAGCATGTTCAGGCAAGTGAAAGTACCGGTATTGGGTGTCGTCGAAAATATGAGTACCCATATCTGTAATAATTGTGGTCATGAAGAAGCTATTTTTGGTACGGGTGGGGTGACTAAAATGGCGGCTCGTTTTGATACCGAATGCGTGGCGCAATTACCGTTACATATCGATTTACGTGCAGATATCGATGCGGGTATTCCAACGGTAGCTGCTCGACCTGATTCCGCATTTTCAGCTGTATATGCGCAACTCGCAAATGATATTGTCAGTAAAATGTTTTTTCAAACGCACACTATATCAACAGAGATCCCGATTAAGCTCGCTTAACCTTGTTAATTTTATAGCGGACTGTGGAATTTACTAACTTATTGTAGGTATTTTTCAACTTAATACCGCTATTTTATAAGTTAATATAGGTATTTTTCGGTTTGCTCTAGAATGACGGACTATAAATTTCTATAATAACGGGGTCTTAAGCCCTAACGGATCATTTAATAAATGAATAATACATCTAACTCTTGTGTGATCATCGCAATCGCAGGTGCTTCTGCATCTGGAAAAAGCCTTCTTTCTTCAACAATCTATAACGAGCTTGTTGCTGAGTTTGGTGAATCACAAATTGCAGTAATTACTGAAGATTGTTATTACCGTGATCAAAGTCACCTCGAGATGGAAGACCGAGTTAAAACAAATTATGACCATCCACAAGCGATGGACCATAAATTATTGTGCAGTCATTTACAGGGTTTGAGTGACGGCAATGCAGTAGAAATACCAACGTACAGCTACACTGAGCATACGCGTATGCCTGAAACGACTAAATTGACACCGAAAAAAGTGATCATTTTAGAAGGTATTTTATTACTGACAGATCCAGCTATCCGTAACATTATTCACGCAAGTGTATTTATGGATACCCCGTTAGACATTTGTTTTGTTCGTCGTTTACAACGTGATGTTGCTGAACGTGGCAGAACGATGGAATCGGTTATTGAACAATATAATGATACGGTGCGTCCAATGTTCCTACAGTTCATTGAACCATCAAAACAATACGCAGATCTTATTGTGCCACGTGGTGGTAAAAATCGTTTTGCGATTGATACATTAAAAGCAAAAATTTGTCAGTTATTAAACGATTAATGTAATAGTTTATATTCAGGTTAATCTTAGATTTAAAGATCTGATATTACTTGAGTATATAAGTATCAACACTAACAGCATTATAACTAATACAGCATCTATTAAAGAGAGAAAAAATGCGCCTGTGCGATACAGATATTGAAAAATACTTAGATGATGGCCGAATTACGATTGAGCCAAAACCTGAGCAAAGTAAAATTAGCGGCGTAAGCGTTGATGTTACTTTAGGTCATGAATTCCGAGTATTTCAAGCACACAATGCGCCTTATATTGATTTGAGTGGCCCTAAAGAAGAAGTGGCTATCCAACTTGATAAAGTAATGAGTGATGAAATTGTTATACCTGAGGGTGAAGCATTTATTTTACACCCAGGCGAATTCGCTTTATCTGTGACTTTTGAAAAAGTAACGTTACCAGCAGATATCGTTGGTTGGTTAGATGGACGCTCGTCATTAGCGCGTTTGGGTCTGATGGTGCATGTTACTGCGCATCGAATTGATCCAGGCTGGTCTGGTCGTATCGTTCTGGAATTCTATAACAGTGGTAAATTACCGCTAGCGTTACGTCCGAAAATGACGATTGCAGCGTTAAACTTTGAAACACTGACAGCACCTGCAGCGCGTCCTTACAATCAACGTAAAGATGCGAAGTATAAAAACCAACACGGTGCAGATTCAAGTCGTATTAACCAAGACGATAACGACAGTAAAAACGCTTAGTCGTCTTTAGGCATTGTCTTCAACCAATGCTAATATCGCGTTAATCAAAATACAAAAATGCCCATCACTGTGATAGTGATGGGCATTTTTTTATCTTACGTTTCTTTCTATTGCGTTTTAGTACATCAATATTTCAACTTAAAAGATAAGATGTGCCACACCTGTGATGATAGGCAATGTGATGATAGTACGTAGTACGAAAATAATAAATAAATCGACGATGTTTACCGGGATTTTACTGCCCAATAATAATGCGCCAACTTCAGACATATAGATAAGTTGCGATACAGATACACCGGCAATGATGAAACGTGTCATGTCGCTTTCCATCGATGTAGCCAGAATACTTGGTACAAACATATCGGCAAAACCAACCACTAACGATTCAGATGCAAGTGCCGCTTCTGGTACGTTCATGAACTCAAGGTAATACATAAACGGTTTACCAAGCACGGTAAATACTGATGTGTATTCAGCGATAAGCAAGCCGACAGTACCGATTGCCATGACGACAGGTAAGATACCAAATACCATATGCGTGGCGTTTTTCAGACCTTCGATAAATACTGTTTTGTATGACGTTACTTTTGATGCACGGTCAACGGCTTGTTCAATACCCCATGAGAAAACACTATGGCCAGTCGGGATAGCCTCTAAATCATGTTTTTTTGGTGTGCCATCAATGTAGATATCTTTTTTCCAACATAGTGGTGGTAGCTTAGGTACGATAATAGCTGCCACGATACCTGATAACGTGATCGCCATGTAGTAAGGCAAGAAGTACTGCTCTAAGTTAACCTGAGCGATAACAACTAAGCTAAACGTAATTGATACAGCAGAGAAGGTGGTGCCAATAACAGCTGCTTCACGTTGAGTATAAAACTTCTCTTGGTATTGTTTATCCGTTAACAAGATACCGACACTGCCATCACCTAACCAAGAGGCAATACAGTCAACCGCAGAGCGACCTGGTAGGTTGAAAATAGGGCGCATGATTTTAGTACATAACGCGCCACATAATTCCAATAAACCAAAGTTAAGTAATAGCGGTAATAACAAACCGGCAAAGATGAATACTGCGAACAGCGTCGGCAGTAAGTCATTAAGCACTAGGCCACCGGTATTGGCATTCCAAATATATTCAGGACCGACTTGAAAAACGGTTGCGATAGTAAACACGCAGCTGACCAGTCTTACTATTAGCCAAAGCGGTGTTGGCATGAATAGTTCTTTTAGAAATGCACGCTCAGTGATAAATGTTGGTTTGAGCAGCACAGCCAACATAGAGGCCACAGCCATGAACGAAATGATCACGGTGATGATGTTAAGTAGGTAGCCGTCCAATAACGACAATAGCGCTTTGGCTAGAATTGCCACTGGGATCGTCATTTGGCCTTCATAGCTCATCGGCGTCATGAATAAAAACAAACCGATTAGTGAGGGTATTAGAAATCGCAGTAATGATTTATTACCTGAGTTTGTATTTTTTAGCTCACGCGATGATTCAGCGTAAATATTATTATCTTTCATCAAATATTTCCCTTTATAGGGCTGACACTGAAAACCAGGTTGATATACAGTGTTGCACCCATATTCCATTTGTATTGCGCTAAGTAATGGCATTAATAGCTGTCATTTACTCAATTGCTGGAGATAGTAACTGCGAACATACATCTTAGAAACATATTATTAACACACTGTGTCAGCTGTCATGGAAATAAAATTTTTTATGATATTTTAGGTGCTCGAGGTCACATAAATAGGTTTTAAAGCGTGGTTTTTATATTGAGTAGTATGTTTTTTCTAGTTTTATATTTTGATATTTAATGGATATGCAGTAATTATGATTGAGTAATCGTGTTTTGGTTATATTTATGAATAAAGATGGAACTGCGCGGTTGTTTGAATGTTTATTTAAAGTTTATTTTTTAAGCAAATGTCAGGTGAATGTTAAGCGAAAGATTGTGTTTCCTCACATTAGGGTGAACGGGCCGCAATATGAAATGGCTGCTTAGTCATTATTTAATGCGTTAAGGTATTTTATTGTGAATCTTTCAGCGTTCTGCTAATTACATGATATTATTAAGCAAGATAGCATTGGTATTATAGTCAATAGGCTATCATTATGGATTAAGATGTATTTTTATAAGGTGGTTTCAGGATGAAAAAAGTACTGCTTGGTATTGGCGGACTCATTGCGATAATTTTTATCGCTGGTTTTATTGCCATTAAATTTTTCGTTAATGAAGAGTTAATTAAGGATAATTTGGTTAAGCAAGCAAAGCAATTCACAAAGCAAGATGTGACGATTGAAGGTGATTTGAATCTCACTTTTTATCCACAAATTGGATTTGAATTAGGCAAAGTTACCTTATTTAACAAACATGAATATGCAGACTCTAAACAAATTGAAGTGAATAATGTGCATGCGGCTGTTGAGCTGATGTCGCTATTGACTAAAACGATTGTGGTCACGAATGTGCAAGTGGATGGCTTAACGGTTAACGTGGAAACGTTAGCTGATGGTCGTAATAATATGGATGAATTACTGGCTACATTAACACCGCCAGCAGCATCTGCTGAAACAGAATTACCAGTAATAACCAATGAAGATATTCAAGCGATCAAGGTTACGCCTGAAGGTGAACTCGCTAAAAGCGAATATCAATTTATAGTGCAAGGCGTGAGTATCACTAACGCTCAATTATCATTGAATAATCGTCAAGACGGTACATATCATAAATTGTCTGACAGCAGTTTAACCGTCGGGGAGTTTGCTTTCGCCAAGCCTGTTGCCATTACATTAGCAGCTAATTACCGTACTAATGAGTTAACTGCTAAATTAAACACCAGCATGGTACTGACTATTGATGAGCAATTTAGCGAGATAAAATTAGCAAAACTCGATAATAAACTTGCACTAACGGGCTCTATGTTACCTCGTCCAGAAATGAATATTTCATTGCAAGGTGACATGACATACGACAATGCTTATAAAACAATGAAGTTAGCAGGGCTTAAACTCGATGTTGATGAACTGACTATCACGGGTGACTTGGCTGTGGATGTATTTGCTAAACCAAGCTTAGAATATAATCTAGCAATGAATACTCTGGTTGTTGATGACTGGTTACCGAAGAGCGCCGCAGTTAAAGCAAAAGATGGCTCAGCAGCAACAAGCGGCACGGCTAAACAGACGGCTACTAAACCAGCACCTGAAGTTGAACCAGATCTAAGTGCTTTATCAAGTGTTAATCAAAAAGGGTCGTTAACCATCACGCAGATTAAACAGGGCGAATATGTCCTAGATAATATTAAGCTACAAAGTGAGCTTAAAGATGGGGTATTGCAACTCACTAAACTATCTTCAGATCTGTATGAGGGTAAGTTAATGGTGAAAGCATTATTAGATAGTAACAAGCAGCCTGCGACATTCAATATGAACAGCACATTGGAAAAAGTACAATCAGAGCAACTTGTTACTATCGCAGCGGGTAAGAAAATGCTCACTGGCTTGGTCGATGTCGATGTGCGCATCAGCGGTAAGGGTCTGACGACGACTAAACTTAAATCGGCGACCAAGGGTACAATCAATACCAGCTTCACCGATGGCGCAGTGTTAGGTATGAACGTCGCGCAAGAAGTGCGTAAAGCGATTGCAATGTTCAGCAAAAAATCAGAGACAACTGCTGATGAAGGTGAACAAACAGACTTTAGTGCAATGGTGGCAAACTTTAAATTAGGCGGTGGTAAGTTAACATCGACTAAGATTGATCTCGCATCTCCTGCGATCAAGGTCGATGGTAAAGGTTCTGCTAACTTGATTCGTGAAAACCTTGATTTTACATTTAATGCCGCGGTTGCTGAAAATATCGGTGGTCAGTCGAGCTCAACAATGAAAGAAGTACGTGACTTGCGATTGCCAATTGATGTAAAAGGCAGTTTTGCAGCGCCAAGTATTAAGGTTGATTTTGGTGCTATTACCAAACAACTTGCTGAAAAGGAAAAAGATAAACTGATGGATAAGTATCTTGGTTCAGATGAGAAAAAAGATGAACTTAAGAACAAGATATTCAAAGAGTTTAATAGACTCTTTTAATATCTAATTGTTCGTCACAATAAAAAAGCCTGTTAGTTAACTTATTAAAGTAACTAACAGGCTTTTTTTTCATCTATTTTTACACCGTGTTTAATTTCGATGTTTACCTTTATCTATCGTTAGGCACCAATAATCTTCTGACCGTAAAGGTATAACTGTTGCAATAGTTTCATTTTACGTTCGTCATGACTGTTTTCAATGGCGAGTGCATCTAAACGAGCAAAATAAGCCGGAGCGCTGTCTTCTAGCACGGTACGGCAATGATTAAGCCACTTTTGTTGCTCTGGCATTGATAGTAAATGTGGGAAGTTGCGTGCGCGATAACGGAAAAACAATTCGTTAAAACGTTCATCACTGATTTTAAGCTTCAGTCCTGCTAATTGCTCTGGCGCAGTTTCACGCAAGATCTCAAAGTTGGCTTTGTCACCCGCGCTAAAGAAACCATCATAAATCATCGCATCAACATTATTTGTTTTTGGATATTCACGTTCTACCTGATACACGCCAACCACGTTTTCACGCAGTGTTTTACTCTCTTTCAAACGTTTTAGATTTGCTAAACAGGCGCTACGATCTATACCCAGGCGTTCGGCATTTTCAGGTAATAATGTTTTCGCTGGCGCCAGTACTGGGCATTTATTAATATGGATCAGCTTTAATGGAATAGGCGCTAAATCACCCAGTTCTTTTCTTGGTGTATACAGACGTTCACGCAATTCATCAGCGCTTAACTCTAATAACGGAGTAATGTCTTGCGCTAAGTCTGCCACTATCACGGCGTTATTGTTCGTCGGATGCCAAGCGAGTGGCACAACCCAGCTTGTAAAGCCGCGATCAGCACCAAACATGCCGCTCACGTGTACTAATGGTGTCATGTTGATGATATCAATCAGTGATTCAACTTTACGTTTGTTGCGTAAGTTAAATAAGAAATCGAATAATTTTGGCTGCTTATCTTTAACCAATTTGGCCATTGCAATCGTCGCGTATACGTCTGATGTTGCATCGTGGGCATTGGCATGTTCGATACCATTGGCTTTAGTTAACAGTTCAAGGCGCATACTTGGCAGACCATCATCATTTTCTGGCCAGGCAATCCCTTCTGGGCGTAATGCATAACAAGCGCGCATTAAGTCGATGATATCCCAACGTGAGTTACCGTCTTTCCACGTATGTGCATACGGGTCGTGGAAGTTACGATAGAAGATATTACGCGTGACTTCATCATCAAAGCGGATGTTGTTGTAACCGATAATACAGGTGTTTTTCTGGCTGAACTGCGCTTCAATACGTTTACTGAATTCAGCTTCAGTGACACCTTCAGCTTGGGTTTTTTGCGGCGTAATACCCGTGATCATGGCAGCTTCTGGCGAAGGCAGATAATCATCGGATTGACGGCAATAAAACATATCGGGTTCGCCGATCACGTTAAAGTCCATGTCGGTGCGAATACCAGCAAATTGAGAAGGGCGATCAAGTGATGGGCTTAACCCGAAAGTCTCATAATCGTGCCAGTAAAAAGTGGCTTGGTCAGCAGCTGCTTTATTAGAATTGTTATCCATACTACGCCTTGTTCTTGTTCATTTTATCTAATTAGATGGTTGTTCTTCGGTGTTGCTAGTGGTTATAAACCAGCCTGTTTGCATCACAGAATACACAGTATATTTAATGCCTTGAAAAATCATTAAATATACTGTTAAACGATAGTCAGAGGGTAAGCTAAGCGTGGAAATATGGCAAGTGCTAACGGCCAATCTGGGTGGTTATTTTCATGCCATTCATGCACCCTTGATATGCTGTTATTTTGCGCGATTTATAAAAATTGAATACAAGTGTCCCATAGTGGACAGTTTAATTTTTAATTGATCTTTATATTAGTCGGCAATGTCATTTGATAAAACTATGTATAAACAGGCTGTGATTTTATATTTCATTTTATTGCACTGTTTTTATATAGTTTAGTCGTAACCGAGTTAGGAAATATAATGAGAAAAGAACAAGTAGAGCACACAGTACAATTATTACGTGAAGGTCATGCCTTAACTGCCGTTGCAAAACTAGCAGGTATTAATGTGATGTATGTTAGCGTGATCCGCAAATTAATGGTGATGGAATTATTAAAAGTAGATGCTTAGCTTGGCCATATAAAGAGTAACGGCAGATAGTTGAGCAGCAATATTTGATTAAAAAATACGACTGCTCATAACTTTATCAACGCGGTATTAAGCGTGATCTAATAATCTAAAGTTCCAATTCTCTACCGTATTGGTTGCTAATCGAGTCTTAGCTGTTTCGCTCCAGTATGGTGACAACGCAGGCATCTCTATTAATGCATTCAAGCTATCTTTGTCCGATGGCTTATTGAAGAATAAGTCACAGACTTGTTTTACCGTGGTTGCTGGAATTAACCGTTTAATACGGATTAGCGCATCATCTTGATTCACCATACCCGGTTTAATGACACGATATAACCAGCCACAACGACTTAGCGCTTGCATTTGCACTGAAATATCAGCGACATCCCAGCGGGTATTAAGGTTAAAGCAAGGCAGGCGAGGTTGACTCACTTCGATAATGGCTTCACCCCATTGGTATTGATCGCCAATGCAGACATTTTCTTCCGTCATACCTAGTGCACTTATATTTTCGCCCATGCCTGGTGCTGAAAATAGTGGCTGCTTGTTAGTTCGCGAGGAAAATACTTGCTGCCAAAATGTGTAATGTTCGGCAGGATATTGATGTAAAGCACGCTCTAGACCACCGTGATATTTTTTATCTGCGGTCTCGTCACCTTCAAGTCCATGTTCAGAAAGGTAGATGCAGCTGCTCACCGGCTGCTTATCAATAGCGGTCTCGAAACCAAAACTTTGCTTAATTCGACCTATATATATTTCAACCGCGTATTGTTGCGGAATAAGTGGGGATGGACAATCAGACATATAGGTATTTCCTTATAGATAAGCATTTAGTTTGCAGGATTCTACACAAGCAAAATTAAATAACAATCGCAATCAGTAATCAACATCCCGTACTTAACATTTCATTATTAATACTCGGAACTCAAATAATACTCAGTACTAAAAATTCTAGCGCCATAATTTCCATTTTCCATTCAGTGACCTGCATTCAGTATTTACATCCAATGACAGGGCTACAATAGTGTTGCTCATTTATTTGTATTCACCAAGGTTAAAAATAATGTTATTTTTTTGAGGACTCAGAACACTAAAAATTTTATTTAGTCTAGTCTAAATGAAGTTGAAAGTGCATATTTATGAGTTGTGACATTATTTTTATGTTTTTTTCGTAAATATGCTTTTAATTTCGGCGACAAAGGTATAGAATCCGCCTCCTAATTTTTACAGAAAGCTACTAAAATGTAGCCGGTTATCTGCAAGGTAGACAATGAGTCATTACACAGTTTTAGGTTTATCAACATGGTTCGAACTAGTCGAACGCATCGGCTCAGAAGCAGAAGCCAAGACATATTTTTCAGAAACGAAGCTAGTCGAGTACAATAACAGAACTTGTCTCGAATTAGTTGAAGCGGGTATGTTAATGCATTTGAAGAATTGGTTAGCAGTACAATACCAAGAATTCAAATCAACGGGTGAGCGTTTACGTCGTGAACAAGTGTCACAGTCAACAAATTCCGTATCAAGTAAACTTTACTCGATAGAAGTTATTCGAACTCGTCCGCAAACGGATGGACAAAGTGTGCACCAACAAGCACAGCAAGTACAACAAAGACAGCATGTAGCATCGTCACAATTTGCGACTAACCAGGTTCGTCCTGTACATGCGACTGCAACACCGGCTATTAAGCCTGAAGTTGCAAGACCTGTTGTTGCTGCTGCCCCTGTTGCGCCACCGAAACCACGTGTAATTACGTCAAAAGCACCAGCACCAGAAAAGAAACCTGCTGCTGCATCTATGGCTAATTTCTTTATGCGTCAGGTTCGAGCGACTAAATCTGAATTGGAAGATCGTAAGCACCATAATTAAGTGACGCTTGACGCGTACCTAATTATGTAAATGACCCAGTAGCAAGGATTGTCCCACGACGGTGGTGATAGGTCTTGGTACTGGGTCATTTTTTTATCTGCAATTTAGCAATTATTTATAACGTGGATCACTTTATGCGCATTCATAATGTTCATCGATTAGCAATACAACGCCTCGCAGACAGTACTAAGCCTTTTAATGCCCGTGGTGGTCGATTAATTCGTTGTGATTACTGCATGCTTGGCAAGCAATTTTGTATTTGTGAACATCGACCGCTGGTAGAGTCTACTGCTGGCTTTATGCTGGTGATGTTTGATTATGAAATGATTAAGCCAAGTAATACAGGCCGTTTGATCGCCGACGTTATTGAAGATACGTTTGCTTATCAATGGTCGCGTACAGCGCCTAGTCAAGAGATGATTGATATTATCAAAGCTGATTGTTGGCAGCCGTTCATTATCTTCCCTGAAGAGTATGTGTTAGAGCGTGAGCGAGTAGAAACTGGCCCATTAACGATAGAGTCGGGTAAGCGACCGTTATACATCTTACTTGATGGTAGCTGGCGCGAAGCGAAGAAAATGTTTAAAAAGAGCCCATGGTTACATGATATTCCGGTTATCTCATTTGATCCTGAAGTCGTATCGCAGTATCAGATCCGTAAAGCAGCAAAAGAAAATCAACTCGCGACAGCAGAAGTTGCATCCTTAGTACTAGGGCATCATGGTGAAGCCGCTAATGCTGATATTCTTTCTTGTTGGTTTGATGTATTCCGTGAACGTTATTTGGCTGGCACTAAGCAAATTGATGTTGGTGTTGACGCTGCACTGAAACGTTTACAAACATTAACGGTTTAGCTTTTTCTAAGCAGCTCGAATAACATCGCTGAGGTTGTATACATGAACTTATGTATGCAGCCTATTTCAGCATTCAGCATTGAATATTAATCTCTAATACTCCACTTACTCCTAGCAACCTCTTTAAAACCTTATTTTCACGTGTATGTGCTTTTCTTATCTATATTAATCACCTATATTGCTATCTGATTTTTATCATTCGATGTAATGGATAGATTATGCAGAATAAAAACACGGAGTCAGCGCTTATTCGCTGGGGTATTATTGGTTGTGGTTCGGTAACCGAACTCAAAAGTGGTCCTGCTTATCAAAAAACAGCATGCTTCGAACTCTCCGCTGTTATGCGCCGTGATCTTAGCCTCGCAGCAGACTATGCGAAAAGACACAAGGTGAAGGCGTATTCTTCTAACGCGGCCGATATTATTAACAACGATGATATTGATGCTGTGTATATCGCCACACCACCTGATAGTCACAAATTGTATGCGTTACAAGTTGCAGCAGCAGGTAAACCCTGTTGTATTGAAAAACCCCTTGCACCGAGTTACGCCGATAGTCTGGCAATCGTCAATGCCTTTGAAGCACAGGGTGTACCGTTATTTGTGGCTTATTATCGTCGTTCATTACCGCGTTTTAACAAAGTAAAAGCGTTACTTGAGTCTGGTGAAATGGGTGAAATAAGAACGATTAATGCATTTCTAAATAAACCCGCTAATGCATTAGATTTATCCGGAGAACTGAACTGGCGAACAGATAAAACTGTCGCTGCAGGTGGTTATTTTGACGATCTGGCGAGCCATGGACTTGACCTGTTTGCTTATTTACTCGGTGAGTTTGATGTTGTCAAAGGCCTAGGTACTAATCAACAAGGTTTGTACTCATCTCTGGATGCCGTAACAGCATGCTGGCAGCATAAAAGTGGTGTAACTGGCATCGGCAGCTGGAATTTTGGAGGCTGCACACGTGAAGACCGTGTTGTTATTACAGGCAGTAAAGGTGAAATAAGCTTCTCAGTGTTTGACGAGGCCGCGATTGTTTTGCAAACATTAAATCAACGTCAAGAATTCACCATCGATAATCCTGAAAACATTCAATTACATCATGTCGCTAATATACGCGAACAACTGCTGAATGATGTAGTGCATCCATCCAGTGGTAAAACCGCCTTGCACACAAGCTGGGTTATGGAGCAGATCTTACACGGCGGCTAATTACTTAGGCTAGCTTAAATTAACAATCTCTAAATAGGTATTTATTAAGCATGTTAATAAATACCTATTTTATTTTGTAAAATATATCATTTAGCATCGTTTTTTAAAAAACGATATAGTACTTAAAATTCAATACTGTAATACTCGTAAGCTGAACATTTAACTTTTGCTTAGGGGTTGGGATGACATTTTTTAATAGCTTAACGCACAAAGAACAAGAATCTTTTCAAGCTTATCGATCAGGGACGAGCTATAACAGCAACTTTTCTTACGATCTTAACCATAAACTAAAGCACAATGAAAAGGCCCCAAAACGGTTTCAACTGCATTTGTTCAACCTCGATAACCTGACCTTAAAAGCCAAATTGTCCTCGGAAGTGATTTTACATCGAGCTTGTTATGGTGATGGTATACAGCCTTTGTTACAAGGAGAAGAATATAAAGGGTTTCTGTCTGCGTTGGACAAAAATAATTGCCTAGGTCGGTATTTTAATGAGCATCATAAAAGCGCTGATACAGATGCATATTATGTTGTTATCAAATGTCCAAAAGGCAGTTGTGTCGCGAAATACCAAGAATCAAGACAGCAAGTGGCCACTGAATATTTACTCCCACGAAACTCTCGTTTCACTTTAGTCAGCAAAGAAGATATTGTTGATAGCACTGAGATCAGGACATTAGCGGGCACGATCAATGCGCGAAAGCTGAAGAAAATTATTAAGGTTGAATTAGTATTGAAAAAGCGTAATTGGTTGAAGGAAATATTACGTAAAATAGTGAAGTGATTTCATTTAGTCGTTGTAAATAGCTGTATATATAAGGGTTATCACAAAACTACCTCTTTATTTCCATTATTATATCGTCTAGCTCATGTTTCTTGAAAACGATATATTTACCGTATTTTATATATGTAATAGTCTGGCAAATGAGACAGAGTGTCCAGGTAGTCAAATACGATAAAATACAGTTAAAATGGATAAGAAGGTATTGCAATGGAATCGCCCCTCAAAGAAGTCATGTTTGAATACGTGCCAACCACCCAAGAAGTGGAAACCCTATTACAGCAAACGCCAAACGCAAAAATTAATATTGCTAATATGAAGCAGGCCTGTGATATCAGCCAGATCAGTCATCTCAGCCATTACGGCTATTGTATCAATGGTATTCATATTGAAGTTGATATATGCGATGCATCAGAAATAGAGCCGCTGTGGTCTTTTCTTGAATTAGATTTTTTACGCATTAGTTTTACCAGTGATGAAGTACTGGAAGATGATTTCAACGGTTTTCTGACTTGGTTAGAAAATGCAGATAAACTCGAGGCGTTAGCGCTAGAAACCCAGCCATTGCATCAGGATGATGGCTTACAATTACTGTCGATTTATTTTGCCGCGTCAAAACAGTTTCCAGTGTCTTTGTTTGTTAAAAACAACGTCGACACAGCGGCAATGCCATCACTGCCTGCACTACAGGTATTAAGTTATGCAAATGTGGCAATGACGATGAACGCTTTTTAAGTAACGCTTATTGTAAACAAGCGGCAGTGATCGAAAGGATCGTTATCAAACGCTTTTATGTCCTGCTAATACTCGTTGCATCAATGAATCGAGTTGTTGTAACTCATCTGCAGATAATACACTGAAAGTACTTTTTTCTTGTTGGTGCAACTCGGGCATGACAGTTTCGATCAACTGCTTGCCTTTACTGGTGAGTAGTACCAATTTACTGCGCTTATCTTCTGGATTATCAATTCTAGCAATCAGTTCAGATTGGCTTAAACGACTTAGTACCTTAGTCAGTCCACCAGAACTGAATATCATCGATTGATATAATGCAGTTGGTGATAGGCAGTAGGGTACTGGACTGCGTCTTAGTGTCGCTAACACACCAAATTCAGCACGTTGTAATTCATGATTACCTACCAATGTTTCCATTTGATGATTGCATAGATTACTCACTTGCAGTAATCGTAATAATGCTGGTGATACTGTTTCAGCACACTCGGGCCAGTTAGCTTCCATCATTTTTACTATGTCACTAATATCATTTGCCATGTTTTATATTTCCATGTGGCAGGGTAACAAATCCCTGTTTTGTCAGATAACCAATAATATATCTTGCTAGAAAGGTAAAGTCTAGCTATTATCTTTCTAGGAAGATAAATTAAGGTGAGAGAATGACACAACAAAATACCCCCTCAATCGACATGAATACGGTTATTAGCGACAGCAAAACAGAGACTAAAAAAGAAACCGCTGGGAAAATGAGTAAGACGCTAATATTAACCTTGGCTGCTGTATTTGCATTAACCCCATTCACCATTGATAGTTACTTACCGGCCATGCCAACGATGGCAAAAGCAATGGACGTTGATATTTCGTTAATGTCAGTCACGGTCAGTTTATATATTTTTGGTTTGGCGATAGGGCAATTAATTGGCGGGCCTTTGTCTGACAAAAAAGGCCGTAGTTATGCCATGATTGCTGGTTTGGCTGTATTTGCGATAGCGAGCTTGTTGTTAACGACGGCGACACAGATTGAAATCTTGTGGTTTTGGCGTGTCATTCAGGCTATTGGTGGTGGTATGGCTGTGGTGGGCGTACCTGCAACGATCCGCGATACGTGCAGTGGTAAGGAGGCTGCTAAGTTATTCTCACTGATTGCACTGATTATGATGATCGCACCGTCGATCGCACCAACCGTTGGCACCATCATTATGTCACTGGCGGATTGGCGTTGGATTTTTTATACGTTGGCAATCATGGCGGTGCTGGTGGCTATTTTGGTGACGTGCTTTATGCCAAAGGCGACGAAGAAAGTGGAAGTCACATTGCTGAAAGATCCTTCAGCTATAGATTCTTCAGTACAAGAGTCTGCCGATAAACAGGCTGATGAAGCGCAGCCAAAGATTGGTTTGTTGTCGGTGTTCAGTGAAAAACGAGCGTTAGGCTTTATGGTCGCGCAAGCTTTTGCTTATTCCGTCATGATGATCTTTTTAACCAATGCATCAATGATGTATATGGAAGTCTTTGGGCAAACGGCTCATCAATTTTCACTCTTGTTTTTTGCTAATATTTGTGGCTTGGTTGTTGTTAACCGCGCCAATTCATTTTTGCTGGCGAGATTTGAACCAGCGCTATTATTAAAAGTTTTTCTTAGCTTGCAAGTCGTTGGCGGTATCATATTAGTGACGGCCTCAGTGTTGATCCCTGACGCTTTATATGTGGCAGTTGCTGGCTTTGTTATTGCGATTTCAGCGAATGGTGCGGTTATATCAAATGCGAGTGCCTGTTTTATGAAAAGCTTTGGGCGTAATGCTGGTTCGGCTTCAGCTGTTTTAGGCGCAACGCAATATACAGTGGGTGGTACGGTGAGTGCGTTATCCGCGTTTATTAGTATGGGTTCGGTATTGCCTGTGGTGATTATAATGCTGTTATCGTCTGTTATCGCCCTGAGTGGAGCAGTGCTTGCTGGACGCTATTCTCGTTAATACTCTTGTTAACATAATCGTAGTATGTTTAGTAATGCACTCGGCAATGTGATGATGTTAATTAGGCTGCTAGATAAACTATCAGCCTAATGACTGTCTGAGTAGCGTTATTTATTAAGCAATAGCGCACACAATTTTACAAAATCAGATGAGGTGACAATACCAATCACTTTATTTTGATTATCGATCACCGGAAGACAGCCGAGCTTATTATCAATAAAGTATTCAACAACGATTTTAAGCGGTTCGTCTTCAGTGAGCTTTTGAAAGTCTGATTCCATTAACTCTTCGATTAATTGCCCGCGTTCTTTGCGCGCAAGTGCATCAGTGCCGTATTTGTTAATCATTGACATGACAGCGCTGATTATTTTTTTATGCGTCAAAACACCAACCAAGGTGCCGTCATTTTCGGAGATAACAGGTAAGTGACGTACCCCACGTGTTTGCATTAGTTCGTGTGCGTCTTTTAACGTGGCTTTATGGCTGATACAAACTACATTGCTTGCCATTATATCTCTTACTTTCATACATTATCCCCGTGTTGTTTTATTGTTAATTTAATTCGCACTAATATGACAAGTATACTTAATCAAGTCCAAAATAACATTGTTTTATTTAAAAT